>JBDTNP010000089.1:0-2191 GCA_039933695.1 Betaproteobacteria bacterium
TCAATGCGCCGGCGACGAGTGCGCCGGCGGCGCTGCCGCCGCTCGCGGCGATCGTCGAGCGCGAGCTCGCGCAGCAGGCGCCCGCGGCGGTCAAGCCGGCCACGCCCAAGCGCGCCAAACCGGCGCCCAAGGTGGTGACCCCACCGCCGGAAGCGCCGGCGGAGGTCGAGATCGTCAAGGCGCAACCGGCACCGGCCCCCCCGGCGCCTCAGCCGCCGGCGCGGGTCGACCCCTGGCAACAGATGAGCGAAGCGATCGGACGCTGCCCGGCCGGATTCCTCGGCCGCGTCGTATGCGAGCAAAAGGTTCGACTGCAGTATTGCGAAGGGCAGTGGGGCAAGGTGCCGCAGTGCCCGGGGGGTCCGAGCGCCGATCACGATTGACGCGCCGCGCGGCGCACGCGCCCGACGATAAGCCCGCTCCGAGCGTGCGCTAGCCGCGCCCGACAAAAGGCATCTTGGTCGCCATGATCGTCATGAACTGAACGTTGGCGTCCAGCGGCAGGCTCGCCATATAGGCGACCGCGCTCGCCACGTGCCCGACGTCCATCAGCGGCTCGACGGCAACCTGGCCGTTGGCCTGCGGCACCCCTTTGGCCATGCGCGCCGCCAGGTCGGTGGCCGCGTTGCCGATGTCGATCTGGCCGCACGCGATGTCGTACTTTCTGCCATCCAGCGATCCCGATTTGGTCAACCCGGTAATCGCATGCTTGGTCGCCGTATACGGCGCCGAGTTCGGCCGCGGCGCATGCGCCGAAATCGAGCCGTTGTTGATGATGCGCCCGCCGCGCGGATCCTGGCTTTTCATCATCCGGAAAGCTTCCTGCATGCACAGGAACACGCCAGTCAGATTGATGTCGACCACCGTCTTCCATTGCTCGACGCTCAAGTCCTCGAGGTTGATTCCCGGGGCGCCGACGCCCGCGTTGTTGAACAGCAGATCGAGCCGGCCGTACGACTCCTTGACCTTGGCGAACAGCGACCGCACCGACGCCTCGTCGCTGACGTCGGTCGGCACGGCCAGTGCACGATCTGCCGCGCTGCCGGCCGCGCCCAGCGTCTGGTCCAGCGCGTCGCGGCGGCGACCGGCGAGCGCCACGGAAAAGCCGTCGTTCAGCAGTGCAAGCGCGACGGCGCGGCCGATGCCGCTGCCGGCGCCGGTGACGATCGCGATCTTCGTGGGCGAGCTCATCGGCAGGTCTCCTGTTGGGTGGTCGATGGTCTTGAGCGTTACAGGTGCTGCGGGCCGAAGGCCAGCGGCAAGAGCTCGGCAAGACGGTAGCGGCGGTCGGCGGCCGCGTCGCTGCAGCAGACGATCAACGCGTCGGCGCCGAACTCGGCGAGGACCTGACGGCAGGCGCCGCACGGGGGTGTCGCGTCGGTGGTGGGTGTATAGACGACGACCGCCTCGATCGTTCGTGCGCCGTCGGCGACGGCACGAAAGACCGCATTGCGCTCGGCGCATATCGACAATCCGAACGACGCGTTCTCGACGTTGGTGCCGGTGTGGATGCGACCGTCGGCAGAAAGCACGGCGGCCCCGACGGCGAAGCGCGAATAGGGCGCATAGGCGCGACGCGCCGCCTCGACTGCGCCTTGCTTCATTGCGGCCAGCACCGCCGGCGGAATGTCCGGCGGCACCGCGGCGCGTTGTTGTCGGCCAGCCACGCGAACCCCGCTAATCGAAGCTGACCGGCGACTGCCGTTGCCGGTTGACGTGCAGTCGGAACACGTCGGGGCGCGCGTAGTGTCCGGCGACATCGATGCGCCGACGCGCCGCGGCCACCGCGTCGAGTTCGATGTCCGCATACAGTATGCCGGCTTCCCTGCGCAATGGACCGGCGATGATCTTTCCGCCGGGAGCGACGACGACCGAATCGCCGTCGTTGATCCACTCGCCCGAATCCGGATAGAGCCGGGCCTTGTCCGGAAAGTCGGCCGGGAGGTCGCGCGCATTGAGCACGGTCCCGCTGCCGACGACCCAGCAACAGCCTTCGCGCGCGATGTGCTGCATCGTTCCAATCCAGCCGTCGCCGCTGTCGTAGGTCGGCGCGATGTAGACTTCGACGCCCTGCGCGTACAGCGCGTAGCGCGCCAGCGGCATGTAACTCTCCCAGCAGAGCATCGTGCCGATGCGGCCGCAGGGCGAGTCGACGACATTGAGCGTCGAGCCGTCGCCGAAGCCCCAGACC
>JBDTNP010000090.1:0-3945 GCA_039933695.1 Betaproteobacteria bacterium
CAGGAGCTCGTTCAAATAAAAACCGCACAACAGAGCCGCCCCCGCGACCAGCGGCAGACCGCCGCGCCACTCCGCTCTGAGCAGTGTCCGCAGCTCGCCGCCGCCGGCCCAGGACAGGGTCAGCGGTTGGAATGCCTGCAGGATCCCGCGCAGCTCGGAGCGCGGCCGCCTCGCGCCGCGCGCTACCAGCGCGACACGCCCGTGGTCGGCGGTGAGCGCCTCGACGATCAGGCTGGTTTCGCGATAGGGATAGGCGTGCAGCACGAACGCCGCCTGCTCGTCGCGCCGGTCGCGCGGCTGCTTCATCGGACGGTTTCCGGGGCCGGGTCGCGCACGTTCGCGCTTCAGTAGCCCAGCCGCGTCAGCTGTGCCTCGTCATCGGCCCAGCCGGATTTCACCTTGACCCATATTTCCAGAAACACCTTACCGCCGAACAGGCGTTCCATGTCCCGCCGCGCGGCGCTGGCGATGGACTTCATCGTGGTGCCGTCTTTGCCCAGCAGGATCGCGCGATGGCTGGCCTTGTCGACATAGACGGTCGCATGGATGCGGCGCAGCGCGCCGTCGCGCGCGAAGCTGTCGACCGCGACCGTCGTCGCATACGGAATTTCCTCGCCGAGCAGCCGAAAAATCTTTTCGCGGACATATTCGGCGGCGATGAAGCGCTCGTCCCGGTCGGTCAGGTCGTCCGGGGCGAACAGCGGCTCGCCGATCGGCAGATGGCGGGCGACCTCCGAAGTAAGCAGATCCAGCTGCATGCCCTTTTCGGCACTGACCGGCACCATCGCGGCGAACGGATGCGCCTTTTCGAGCGCCGAAAGATACGGCAGCAGCCGCGACTTGTCGGCGAGCCTGTCGACTTTATTGATCGCGGCGATCGCAGGAACGCGCGGCGGCAGCAGCGAGAGCACCGCGCGGTCGGCCTCGGTCAATTTCACCGCCTCCAGCACGACGATGATCGCATCAACGCCGCCGACGCTGTCGCGCACCGTCCGGTTCATTCGCTCGTTGAGCCGCGAGCGATGCGCGGTCTGGAAACCCGGCGTATCGACAAAGAGGAACTGCGCCGAAGGCGTTGTCATGATGCCGAGGATGCGATGCCGTGTCGTCTGCGGCTTGCCCGATGTGATCGAAACGCGCGCCCCGACCAGCGCATTGACCAATGTCGACTTGCCGACATTCGGCCGTCCGACGACGGCGACGTAGCCGCAGCGGAACCCGGCGGCGGAATCAGGCACCGGTCGCCCGCTCGTAGGCCGCCGCGGCGGCGGCCTGCTCGGCGGCGCGCCGACTCGGCCCCGAGCCGGTCGCCGCAATATCGAGCGCCGGAATCCTGCAGACGACGTCGAAAGTCTGTAAATGCGACTCGCCCCGGACAGCGGCGACTTCATAGTCGGGCACCGCCAGCTTCCGGCCTTGCAACCATTCCTGGAGGCGTGTCTTCGGATCCTTGGCGAGGCCCGTGGGATCGATGGCCGCGATGTCGCCGCCGTAGAGGCGGCTGATCGCGGCGTCGGCGGCATCGAAGCCGCCGTCGAGAAAGATCGCGCCGAATATCGCCTCCAGTGCATCGGCCAGTATCGACGGTCGCGAGGCGCCGCCGCTCCTCAACTCGCCTTCGCCGAGCCTGATCGCACTGCCCAGATCGAGCGTGCGTGCGAGCCGGCAAAGCATGTCCTTGTTGACCAGGTTGGCACGGATCCGCGAAAGCTCGCCCTCTGGAAGCTGCGGAAACCGGCGGTACAGCGCCAGCGCGATCGCGCAATTGAGAATTGAATCGCCGATGAATTCCAGCCGTTCGTTGTGGTCTGCGCCGAAGCTGCGGTGCGTCAACGCCTGGCGCAGCAGTTCCGGGCGGCGAAATACGTGGCCGAGCGATTCGGTCGGGGCGGAGGGCGGCATCAACCCCTGGGCATCACTTGGTGACGGTGGCCTCGAAGTCGAGCACGATGCTCACATTGCCGACCATATGCAGCTTGTTGCTCCACGTCGCGGTCGCCACCAGCGCGTTGCCTTCCTTGACGACGTCGATGTCGGTGCCGCGCACCGAGTCGATGTAATCGGCGCTCGCTTTCAGGTCGAAGTCGCTGCGAAATTTGGCCAGCGAGAACGGCTCGGGTGCGTCCTGCAGCGTCTTTTGCATCACCTTTTTCACGGTGAAGTACTCGATGTACGACGGGAGCGTGCGGAACCCGACCATGACGACCGCGACGACGACCGCGGCCACGAACAGGAATCCCAGCATCGACAACCCGCGCTGCCCCGTGCGCTTGTTCATCTTCTCTCCCATCAGCGGATGCTCGTCCCGATCCGCTTGAATGCGAAGCTGCTGATATCGTCCCAGTTGAACCAGATGAAGAACGCCTTGCCGCGAATGTGGTCGTCCGGCACGAAGCCCCAGTAGCGGCTGTCGTCGCTGTTGTCGCGGTTGTCTCCCATCATCAGGTAGCTGCCCGCCGGGACCTTGCAGCTGAATCCGCGGTCATTGTAAACGCAGTTCTCCCTTCCGGGGAAAGACCGGACGCCGTTGATGTTGACCGGGGGGGCGGCGGGGTTGATGGCGATCGAGTGCACGCGGTCCCCGATTCGCTCCTCGAACCGCTGCGTCGTCGCGTAGGTCAGGCCCTCGAGATAGCTATAGCTGCCGTCCGCCTTCTGCGGCCACGGCACTCCGTTGACGCTGACCGTCTTGTCCCGGTAGACGACCTCGTCGCCCGGCAGGCCGACCAGTCGCTTGATGAAGTCCTGCGACGGATTGATCGGGTAGCGGAAGACGATGACATCGCCGCGCTGCGGCTGCGCGGTTTCGATGATCTTCTTCTCGATGATAGGCAGCCTTATCCCATAGGCGAACTTGTTGACCAGGATGAAGTCGCCGACCTCCAGCGTCGGGCGCATTGATGAGCTCGGAATTTTGAACGGCTCCGCGACGAACGAGCGCAGCAGGAACACGATCAGGAGGACGGGGAAGAAGCTTTTCGGATACTCGATCCACCACGGCTCCGGCTCGCCCGGCCGCCGGCCGCGCGCAAAGACCAGGCGGTCGGCCAGCGTCATCACCCCCGTCAGCACGGTGAGCAGGAAAAGTATCAGCGCGAAGTTCATCGTATCGTCAGCCGTTTGTGGATTCTTGTTGCTGTGCCGGTCATTTCTCGCCGACCTGGAGAATGGCCAGGAACGCTTCCTGCGGAATCTCGACGCTCCCGACCGCCTTCATCCGCTTCTTTCCAGCCTTCTGCTTTTCGAGCAGCTTGCGCTTGCGCGTGACGTCGCCGCCGTAGCATTTGGCCAGGACGTTCTTGCGCAAGGCCTTGACGCTCTCGCGGGCGATGATCTGCGCGCCGATCGCCGCCTGGATCGCGACGTCGAACATCTGCCGAGGGATCAGCGAGCGCATCTTCGACACCACCTCGCGGCCGCGATACTGCGCGTGCGCCCGGTGCACCATCACCGACAACGCGTCGACCCGGTCGCCGTTGATCAGGATATCGAGCTTGACGACGTCCGCGGCGCGGAATTCCTTGAAATCGTAATCGAGCGAAGCGTAGCCGCGCGAGACCGACTTCAGCTTGTCGAAGAAATCCATCACCACTTCGGCCAGAGGCAGCTCGTAGGTCAACATCACCTGGCGGCCGACATACTGCATGTTCTTCTGGGTGCCGCGCTTTTCGGTGCAAAGCGTCAGCACCGGGCCGACGTACTCCTGCGGCGTCAGGATCGTTGTGGTGATGATAGGCTCGCGGATCTCCTCGACGTGCGACAGGTCGGGAAGCTTCGAAGGATTCTCGATCTCGAGCAGCGTGCCGTCGCGCAGCAGCACCTGGTAGACGACCGTCGGCGCCGTCGTGATCAGTTCCATGTCGTATTCGCGCTCGAGACGCTCCTGCACGATGTCCATGTGCAGCAGGCCCAGGAAGCCGCAGCGGAAGCCGAAGCCCAGCGCCT
>JBDTNP010000091.1:0-4449 GCA_039933695.1 Betaproteobacteria bacterium
GCGGGTCGGCGAGCGCCTGCTCGAAGCGCCGCAGATCTTCATCAATGTCGGCGGCCGCGCCGCCGTGCGCGGCATCGACGGGCTCGCCGACGTACCTTACTTCACCAACAGCGGCATGATGGACATCGACTTTCTGCCCGAGCACTTGTTGATCATCGGCGGCAGCTATATCGGACTCGAATTCGCGCAGATGTATCGCCGCTACGGCAGCGCCGTGACGGTCATCGAGATGGGCCCGCGGCTGATCGGACGCGAAGACGAGGACGTTTCCGCGGCGATTCAGGCGATACTCGAAGCGGAGGGCGTCAAGTTTCGCCTGAATGCGACGTGCCTGGGTGCCGCGCCGCATGGCAACGGCGTATCGGTGCGGATGAGCTGCCACGAGGAGCCGCGCGCGGTCGACGGCTCGCACCTGCTGCTAGCGATCGGCCGCGTGCCGAACACCGACGACCTGGGCCTCGACCTGGCCGGCGTACGGACCGATGCGCGCGGCTACATCGAGGTCGACGACGGGTTGCAAACCAGCGTCCCCGATATCTGGGCGATAGGCGACGTCAACGGACGCGGTGCGTTCACGCACACTTCGTACAACGACTACGAGATTGTCGCCGCGAACCTCCTCGACGGCGAGCGGCGCCGGGTCAGCGATCGCATCCCGGCTTACGCGCTGTTCATCGACCCGCCGCTGGGGCGCGTCGGCATGACCGAGCGCGAGGTGCGCGCTTCCGGACGGCGAGCGCTGAAGGCAACGCGGATGATGTCGAGGGTCGGCCGCGCGCGCGAACGCAGCGAGACACAGGGCTTCATGCAGGTGCTGGTCGATGCGCAGACGAAGAACATCCTCGGGGCGGCGGTGCTGGGCATCGAAGGCGACGAGGCGGTGCACTGCATCCTCGACCTGATGGCCGCCGGGGCGCCGTATACGGTGCTGCAGCGCGCGATGCACATCCATCCGACGGTGTCGGAGCTGCTGCCGACCTTGGTCGGCGATCTGCAACCGCTGGTGTGACCGGTGCGGGCGGCGCTGACGGTCGGGCGACGCGTGCTACATGATCACGCGGCGTCCTTCCCAGCCGCGTTCGAGCATTGGACACTGCTCGCACTCGAGCGTTCGCAGGCTGCAATAGCGGATGTCGCAGCCGACCCGCCGCCCTTCGAGGATCAACCTGACGCGATCGAGTTTTTCCGGGCCGCGACCCTTGATCAACAGCACATCGCCCGGAAGCAAGAGCTGGCTTAGCGCTTCCGCGGCATCGCGTGCAGTACGACCGGCGTCAGTGACCGACGTTCTCGGCATGCCACCTCGCCGAGCCCCCGACCAGAGCGGCTCGAAGTCGTGATTGAACCCGACCAGATGCGAGGCGATGCCCGCGATTCGCTGTCCTAAGGCCTGATAAATCGGCCGCTGGGGACCGGGCGGCTCGGACACCGACCCCAGCAACACGAAACGGCGCGACGCCGGGATCTGGGCAAGAACGTCGAGCGCAGTGTGCACCGTTTCCAGCGTCGATTTGAAATCGTCGCGGAGCACGGTCACCCCATTGGGAAGCTGGACGGGATCCATGCGCCCGGGCGTCGGCGCAAGCTCGCTTAGTCGCGCCAGCGCGGGATCCAGCGCGTAGCCTTCGAGGTGCGAGACCGCGATCGCGGCGAGGATGGGATAGACCATATGGCGGCCGAGCAAGCGCACGGCGACGTCACGCGCGTCGCCGAACGCCGTCAGGCGAAAGTGCGTTCCGCGCGGCCAGTCGAGCCGGACGCCGTCGGCCCGGACATCGCATTCCGGGCCGAAGCCGAACGTAACCACGCGCGCCCGCGTTTTCTGCTTCATCCACATCACGTTGGGGTCGTCGCCGTTCAGGACCGCGGCGCCCGACGCCGGCAGCACCTGCAGCATCCAGGACTTCTCGGCGCGCGTCACTTCGAGCGTACCGAGGCTGCGATGGTGCTCGCTGCCAATGGCGGTGATCACCGCGACGTCCGGGCCGACGGTGCGCGCATACCCTTTCATCTGCCCAGGCTTCGAAATCCCGACCTCGATCACCGCGTGACGCTGTCCCGGCCGGATGCGCAGCAGCGCGAAAGCGATCCAGGACCAGGAATTGGACAGCATCGAGGCGTGTTCGGGAACGCCAAGCGCGGCTGCGACCGCGCGTGCGGTCGTCGACTTGCCGAACGACCCTGCGACGCCGATGACGCGGGTCTTGCGCACCAGCGTGTGCCGATACATCCGTGCAAGCTGCGACAGCAACGGCCAGCTCCGGTAGGCGATGCCCTCGCGCACATGCATGCGGCCGGCCGGCGTGCGCAACATCGCCGGCAAATCACGGATGCGGAATCTCATGGCGGGACCTGCCGCCCCGACGCGCTGTGGCGGAAGAGGTCGTGCCAGATCTGAACGCAAAGCACGACCGACAGGATCTGGCCGAGATTCTCGCCGCCGGCGCGATGCCGCCGCAGCAGCGCTGCGACCTTCTCAGGCTCGAAATAGCCACTTTGGCGCAACGCCGAGGGTGACATCCGTTCGGCGGCGAACTCGGGCAACGGGGCGCGCAGCCATGTGTCCATCGGCACCTGGAGGCCGCGCTTTTTGCGGTGGACGATATCGGGCGGCAGCACGCTTTCCATCGCCTGCCGCAGAACATGCTTTTCGCGCAGCCACTTCATTTTCACCCGCGGCGGAATGCGGGCGCAGTATTCGACCAGCTCGTGATCGAGGAACGGCACTCGGGCCTCGACCGAATACGCCATCGATGCGCGATCGAGGCCGAGCACGACGCCGTCGCCCATCCGGTGCTTGAGGTCGAAATACTGCATGCGCGCGAACGGATGCCAGGTTTCGAAGCCCGCCGGCGGCGGTGCCGCATCCGCGGCGCCGTCGCGCCGGCGGACGAGCTCGGCGACGATGTGTGGCGCGAGGACCTCGCTGCCGTCGGACCGTCCGCGCAAATGCGTGATGCTGCGCGAAAAGCGTTCGAAGTTCATTTCGCGCGGGCCCGCGATCGTCGCCGCCGCGCCCGGCCATCGCCGGTCGATCAAAGGAATGCCGGCGATGATCCGGCGCGCCGCCTGGGGCAGCAGGAATACCGGATCGAGCAGGCGCATGGTCGGATACCACGGATACCCGCCGAGAATCTCGTCCGAGCCCTCGCCGGTCAGCACGACCTTGACGTGCGCGGCAGTCGCTTGCGCAACCATCAGCCGGCCGATCTCGACGCCGCCCAGCAGCGTGTCCTCGGCGTGCCAGATCGCCTTCGGCAGCCGCTGCATGTCGACGTGGCGGCAGACGATCCGGTGACCGGCAAGACCGTATTCCGGATAGTCGTCCAGCCCTTTCTGATCGCGCAATTCGTCGAACGCCGGATCCTCGAAGCGCAAAGTGAAGGTTTGCACCGGCGGCGGTACCAGGCGCGACATCAGTGCCGTGACCGAGCTCGAATCGATCCCGGCGCTGAGCCACGCGCCCAGCGGCACGTCGCTGCGCAGATGCAGCCTGACGCTCTCGGTCAGCTTGTCGCGCAGGCCATCGGCCCAGTCCTGCCCGGTTGCGCTGCGGTCGTACGCGTCGCGCGCGGGGAATGTCGCTTCCCAGTACTGGCGGATATCGACTTGTCCTTCGCTCCACGTCAGCGTGTGTCCGGCCGGGAGGCGGCGGATGCCGGTGACGATCGTGCGCGGCGCAATTATGCGCCCGTAAGACAGGAGCTGGCCCAGCGCCTGAGGGTCGGGATCCGGTTCGACGGCGCCCGACGCGAGGATCGCTTTCTGCTCCGATCCGAAAAAGAGGCCGTCGGCGGTAATCGCATAGTGCAGAGGCTTGATGCCCAGCCGGTCGCGCGCGAGCATCAGCCGCTGCCGGCGCGCATCCCACAGCGCCAGGCCGAACATGCCGCGCAAATGCGAAACTAAATCGGGGCCGTGATCTTCGTACAGATGCACGATCACCTCGACGTCCGATGCGGTCCTAAAGCGGTGCCCCGTGGCAACGAGCCGCTGGCGAAGCTCGACGTGGTTGTAGATCTCGCCGTTGCAGATGACGGTGACCGAACCGTCCTCGTTCGAGATCGGCTGGTCGCCGGTTTTCAGGTCGACGATGCTGAGACGGCGAAAACCGAGCCCTATGCCCGGCGCGGCGAGGAACCCTTCGCTATCAGGGCCGCGATGCCGCAGCGAGTCGGACATGCGCTTGAGCGTTTCCGCGCTCGCCGGCCGCTTCGCGTCCGACCAGGCGATGCCGCAAATGCCGCACATGCTGTCCTCCGGTCGCGGCCGTCAGCGCCGGCCGCGCGGCGGCGGCATCAGAAACACGCGCTGCCAGGGACCCAGCTTGATTCGCCCGAGTACCCCGTAGATGCGAAACCCGCCCTTGCTGTCGTCACGCAGCGACGACACGTTTTCCGGCAGGACGGCGCCGGTGGCGCGCCGCAAGCCGGCGCGCTGCATATGCCT
>JBDTNP010000092.1:0-4208 GCA_039933695.1 Betaproteobacteria bacterium
CGGCGATCCCGTCGACCAGCTCACGTTCTCTTCGCTGCCGACCGACGGTGCGAATGCGCTTTCCCGTTCAGGGATGATCATCCCCAACCTCGCGACCAATTTCGCCGGCAATTCGGCCTCGGTCTCGGCGGCCGCAGCAGTCAACTACCAGGGGCTTTGGTTCAACCCTTCCGAAGCGGGGTGGGGAATCAACTTCGCCCACGACGGTGACACGATCTTCGCGTCTTGGTTTACCTATGACCTGTCGGGCAAAGGCACGTGGCTGGTCATGGCAGCCACCAAGACTGGACCCAACACGTACACGGGGTCCCTTATTCAGGGCACGGGACCCGCATTTGACGCCGTGCCGTTCCCGCCGCTGGGCAGTCCCGGCGGCGCAACCGTGTCCGGCCTCGGCGGAGCCGGGACCCTGACGTTTACCGACGCGAACAACGCGCTGTTTTCCTACACGGTCAACGGCATCACGCAGACCAAGGCGATCACGCGTCAGTTGCTCGGATCAGCACCGCTGCCTCTCTGTACGTTTGGCGGACAACCGAATCTGGCGCTCGCCACCAACTACACTGCGCTGTGGTGGGCGGCCCCTGCGGGATCGGAGGCGGGCTGGGGGATCAACCTCACGCAACAGGGCGACTTGATCTTTGTCACCTGGTTTACTTTTGCGCACGACCGTACGCCGATGTGGCTGGTCGGCACCGCGAGCAAGACCGCGCCTGGCATGTACACGATGACGCAGCTCGCAAGGCTGACCGGCCCGCCCTTCAACGCGGTGCCGTTCCCGCCGCTTGGAAGTCCCGGGGGCCCGACGTTCACGATCGTCGGCTCGGCGATGTTTACGTTCACCGACGGCAATACGGCGACGTTCGCCTACACCGTCGACGGAGTTTCGCAGACCAAGACGATCACCCGCCAGGTGCTTCAGAACCCCGGCACCGTGTGCCAGTGAGCGGTCGCTCAGGCGCCGCGGTCGGTGGCGAGGCGCTCGCAACCAAAGTGGCCGTCCTGCGCCGCGCCGCGCTGGCGCTCGCTTTCGCCGTCGTTGCTAACGCGGCATTCGCCGCCGGGATCGGCGATGCGGCGCCCGCTTTCGCGCTGCGCAACGCGCGCGGCGATATCCTGTCGCTCGAAAGCTTGCGCGGACAGGTGGTGTATGTCGACTTCTGGGCCTCGTGGTGCGGACCATGCCGGCGCTCGTTCCCGTGGATGAACGAAATGCAGCGCCGCTACGGGGGGCGGGGCCTGACTATCGTAGCGATCAACGTCGACAGGAACCCGGCCGACGCCGCTCGTTTCGTCGAGCGCAACCCGGCGCAGTTCACGATCGCCTACGACCAGGCGGGCGCCACGCCGCTCGCCTACGCCGTGCAGGGTATGCCCAGCTCATATCTGATCGACTCGCGAGGCAAGGTCGCCGAGGTCGAACAAGGTTTTCACGACGAGCGCAAGGATGCGCTCGAGCAGCGCATCCAGGCCTTGCTTGCGGCGCGTTGATGCGATCGTTGGATCTCTCGGCGCATCCGGCGCCGCTGCCGCGGCATTGGGTTTGCATCGCGATGGTCGTGCTGCTGTCCGGCTGCGCGACTCTGCAGCCGCCGAAGCCCTGGGAAAAAGGGCGGCTCGCGAAGCAGGAGATGCAGTTCGGCGCCGATCCGATCGATGTCCGGCTCGCCGATCACATCTACACGAGCAAAGAAGCCGGTAGCGGAGGATACGGCGTCGGCGGCGGTGGCTGTGGCTGCAACTGACGACGAGGAAACCGCCTCGGGCGTCACCGGAGCGGCGGGTTCCGCCGGCGCCCTGCTGGCGGCCGCGCTCGCGCTTCCGGGCGTCATGCCGGCGTCGGCGCTCGCGCAGACGGCGCCGGACCAGGGCCTCGTCGCGCTCAAGTACGTCGACTATCGCGACTGGCAGCCCGGCGGCGACCGGATTCACGTGCACAGTCCGTCGCTGTATCTGCGGAAGCCCCTTTCCGACTCGCTGGCCGCCGAGGGCTCGCTGGTGTACGACAGCATCTCCGGCGCGTCGCCGCTGTATCACAACGCGCTATCCGGCGCTTCGGGCAAAGGCGGCGTGACCGACTACCGCACGGCCGGCGACGTCAAGCTCACCAAATACTTCGACGGCGCCGCGGTCGGCGTCGGCGCCGCGATTTCCTCCGAACGCGATTACCTTTCTCGCACGCTTTCGCTGGACGTCCGGGTATCGAGCGACGATCGCAATCGTACCTACGCGTTCGGCATCGGCGGGGCAAGCGACGATATCGACAGCACGAACGGTATCGCCGAAGGCAAGCACCGCCGCACCGTCGACCTGCTGTTCGGTGTGACCCAGGCGCTGTCGCCCGAGGCAATCGTGCAGTCGAACCTGACCTGGTCGTCAGGGCACGGCTACTACTCCGATCCGTACAAGACGATCGACGTCCGCCCCGATCACAGGCGCATCGTCGCATGGCTCACGCGGTACAACCAGCACCTGCCCCGATTCGATGCGACGCTGTCGCTCTCCTATCGCTATGTGCGCGATTCGTTCGGTAGCGATTCGCACACGGTCGAGGCGGCGTGGCACCAGCCGCTGGCGGACGGCTGGTCGATCAAACCGGCGTTGCGCTACTACACGCAGGCCGGGGCGGACTTCTACTTCGACCCGCCTTTCCCGCAGGGATTTTCGTTCGGCGAGCCGTACACGGCCGATACGCGGCTGTCGGCATTCGGCGCGCTGACCACGGGGGTCACCATCGCCAAGCTGCTGCCCGAAGGCTGGCAGATGGATCTCAAAGTCGCGCTCTACCGGCAGCGCTCGGACTGGCGGCCCGGCGGTGGCGGCCCCGGGCTGGAGCCGCTGTCGGCCCGCTGGATCCAGACCGGTATCAGCAAGACGTTCTGACCGGCGCGATTCGAGCGCGGCTTGCGGCGTCGGGCATAGTTACGCGATGCCGCTATTCCGTTTCAGCTTCGACGCGATGGCCTCGCCGAACGAGCTGCAGATCTGGCACGACGACGAGCGTCAGGCGCGGACGCTGGCCGATACCGCGGTAGCCGACGTGCGCCGCATCGAGGCCAAGTATTCGCGCTATCGAGACCACAGCGTGACCGCGCGGATCAATTGCGGTGCGGGCGGCGCAGCCGTCGCTATCGATGCGGAAACCTATGCGCTGCTGGGCTACGCCGATCGCTGCCATCGTCTGAGCGCCGGCCGATTCGACATCACCTCGGGCGTGCTTCGCCACGCCTGGGACTTTCGCCGTTCACCGCCGCGACTGCCGGACGAGGCCGAAGTCGCGGCGGCGACAGCGCTGATCGACTGGCCTTCTGTCGAATGGAGCCGCGGGAGCGTGCGCCTGCCGCGACGCGGCATGGAGATCGACTTCGGCGGCATCGGCAAGGAATACGCAGCGGACCGGATGGCGACGATCTGCCATGAGGGCGGCGCGCCTCACGCGCTCGCCAATCTGGGCGGCGACGTTCGCGCCGCGGGTCCGCAACAGGACGGATCGCCGTGGCGCGTCGGCATTTCGCATCCGCGTCAAGCGGACGCGGTCATGGCAACGGTGGAAATCGAGGGCGGAGCGGTGGCGACCAGCGGCGACTACCAGCGGTTTTTCGATCTGGACGGACGCCGCTATTGCCACATCATCGACGCCCGTTCTGGCCAACCGGTGACGCACTGGCAGTCGATCAGCGTCCTTGCGCCTCTATGCGTTCTCGCCGGAAGCTGCGCGACGATCGCGATGCTGCTCGAGCACGAGGCCGAGGCTTTTCTTGCCCGCGAGCGCGTCGCGTATCTGGCCGTAGATTCCGCCGGCGTGCTGCACAGGCCCGCGGTCGCTGTGTAGGACAAGCCGACGGCGCTGCCCGCGCAGCGCCGTCGACCGTCGTGCCCGCACGCGCCGAGGGCGGCGCGCCGAAAATGCCTACCAGCGCGCGATGCGTCCGACGATGTAGCCGGCGGCCAGCGCACTGAATACCGTCGTCAGCGGCCGTTCCCGGATCGTATTGCAGGCCGCTTCGGTCATCGCGCCCTGTGCACGCCGGGCCTTCTCAGGCACCTGACTCGCCCACTCCGCGGCGGACGCGGCCTTGTCCGCAGTCGTGTTGACCGCGCGGTGGGCCGTGTCGCTGGCGCGTCCGACGCCGGACACCGCCTTGTCGGCGACCCGGTCGACGTTCTGATGCGCCTGCTGCGCGGCATTTTCGATCTTCGGATTGTAC
>JBDTNP010000093.1:0-8923 GCA_039933695.1 Betaproteobacteria bacterium
GAGATGGTCCCAGCCGTGCGAGCGATCGCGGCAGAGCACAAGCGCGGTGGGATCTGACATGGCGGAGCGAAGGAGCGCGCGGCGTCTGCGGCTTGCGCGGTCGCGTCTCGCTGACGCGCGCGCCGGCACAATCGCCATAGACACCGGTCGTGCTGATGTAGACGAAGCGCTGCGGTATAATTCGCGCTTTTGTCAGGGCCGCGACGAGCCTTGCCGTTCGTGGATCGTCGCGGCCTTCGGCCGGTGGCGGCGCGAAATGCAGCACTGCAAAAGGCGCCGTCCGCAAGCGCTCGAGGCTGTGATAGCGATCGAGATCGCCGATGATCGGCACGATGCCGAGGCCGCGCAGCTTAGGTATCTCGTCCTGCCGGCGCGTGAGCCCGTACAGCCGCACCTTGCCGCGCAGAAGATCGGCGGTGCGCAGCGCGATGTCGCCACAGCCAATTAACAAGACCCTGATCACCGCCGTCTCTACGCTGCGCGCTTAAAGTCTACCGATGCCGCATCAGATTACCATAAAGCCCAGCGACCATTCGTTCGCCTGCGACGACGACGAGACCGTGCTCGCGGCGGCGATGCGCGCCGATCTGCTGATTCCTTACGGCTGCCGCAACGGCGCCTGCGGAACCTGCAAGAGCCATCTGCTCGAAGGCGTCGTTCACTATGGGCACTACCAGCCGGGGACGCTGACCGATGCGGAGAAAAGACAGGGCTATGCGCTGCTTTGCGTCGCCCGCCCGAAGACCGACGTCATCGTCGAAGTGCGCGAGGTGCGCAAGGCCGGCGACATCCGCATTCGCAAGCTGCCGTGCCGGATCGAGAAGATCGACAAGGTCGCCGCCGACGTCGCGATCGTCTCGTTGAAGCTACCGGCGAACGACCGGCTGCAATACCTGGCTGGGCAATACGTCGATTTCCTGCTCAAGGACGGGCGCCGGCGCAGCTTTTCGATCGCCACCGCGCCCGAGGACGACACCTTGCTCGACCTGCATATCCGGCACGTTCCCGGCGGCTATTTCAGCGGCCAGCTGTTCAACGAGTTCAAGGGTCGCGAGATTCTGCGCATCGAGGGTCCGCTGGGCAACTTCTTTCTGCGCGAGGATTCGGACAAGCCGATCATCTTCGTCGCCGGCGGCACCGGGTTCGCGCCGATCAAGGCAGTGATCGAACACGCGTTCCATCATGACGTCGACCGGCAGATGGTGCTCTACTGGGGCGTGCGCTCGCGCGCCGATCTCTACCTGCCCGATCTTCCCGTCGAATGGCAGCGCACGCACTCGAACCTCACGTTCATCCCGGTGCTGTCCGATCCGCTGCCCGCCGACCGCTGGCCAGGTCGGACCGGCTTCGTGCACAAGGCGGTGATGACCGACTTCGCCGATCTGTCCGGCTATCAGGTCTATGCCTGCGGCGGCCCGGCGATGATCGATATCGCGCGGTGCGACTTTACCGAGCTGCGATCGCTGCCGCCGGAGGCCTTCTACGCCGATTCGTTCACCTATGCGGCGCAGGTCGACGCGCCGGCGTAGGCAAACGATGGTGAGCTGACGGGCGGCGGCCGCCATGACGTTCGATTCGCTGACCTTCGTCGTCTTTCTCGCCGCCATTTTCGCCGCCTACTGGGCGGTACGCTCGTGGACCGCGCGCAAGGTCTTCCTCCTGGTCGCGAGCTATCTGTTCTATGCGGCGTGGAACCCGTTTTTCGTCCTGTTGATCATCGCGACGACCGGCTTCGACTGGCTAGCCTCGCACTGGATGGACCGCGCGCAACGCCCGTCGTACCGCCGGGCGATCCTTGCTTCGTCGATCGCGATCAACCTTGGTTCGCTCGGGTTCTTCAAGTACGCGCAGTTCTTTTCCGATACCGCAATCGACCTGCTGCACGTGTTTGGAATCAATTTCGAGCCGGTGGCGCTCGGGATACTGCTGCCGGTCGGCATCTCGTTCTACACGTTCGAGAGCCTGTCCTACGTCATCGACGTCTATCGCAGGCGCATCGCCGTGTCGAAGAGCCTGCTCGACTACGGTCTTTACGTGACGTTCTTTCCGCACCTGGTCGCAGGACCGATCCTTCGTTACGGCGACTTTTCGCCGCAATGCGTTGAGCCGAAGTCCTGGCGCTCGGCAGAAGTCGGCAAAGGCCTGGCGCTGTTCGTCTACGGCCTGGCGCTCAAGGTGTGCCTGGCCGACCTGGTGTTCGCTCCGGTCGTCGACCGCGTGTTTGCCCCCGGCGTCGCCGCAGGATTCGGGGAAAGCTGGCTGGGAGCGACGTCGTTCTCGCTGCAGGCCTACTGCGACTTCGCCGGCTATTCGCTTTGCGCGATCGGCGTTGCGCTGATGTTCGGCTTCCGCTTTCCAATGAATTTCGAAAGCCCGTTCGGCTCGGTTGGCATGGCCGAGCTGTGGACGCGCTGGCACATGTCGCTGGCGAGCTGGATCCGCGATTACGTCTTCCTTCCTCTCGGCGGCTACCGCCGCGGCATGCTGCGCGGCGAAGCCAACCTGCTGGTCGCCTTTCTTCTTGTCGGGCTCTGGCACGGCGCGGCATGGACGTTCGTCGTCTGGGGCGGGCTGCAGGGCGTATTCATCTGCGCCGAGCATCTGGTCAAGCGTTACGTCTGGGACTTCGGGAAGGTCGACGATCGCTTCGGCCGGGCGGCGCTCGCCGTGGCGACGTTCGGGATGTTCAGCATTGCCGCGGTGTTCTTCCGCGCGCATTCCTTCGGCCAGGGCGCTTCGATCCTCGCGTCGATGTTCGTCCCAGGCGCGCACTCGGCGCTGGTTCCGTTCAGCGAGGCTATCGTTGCGCTGGTGCTGGGTGCCTGCGTCGTCGGCTGGCATATCCTGTTCGGCCACTTGCGCCGCTGGGACTGGCTCGATCGCTTGTCGGTCGCGCCGCGCGCGGCTTCGATCGCGCTGGCGCTGGCGGCCGTCGTGTTCTCGCCGGGATTCAACCCGGCGTTCATCTACTTCCAGTTCTGACGATGAACCGGCAGTGGCTGCATGCCTGGATCGCCGCGCTGCTGGTGTGCATGCTGCTCGCCGTCGGCTACGAATGGCTGCTGCGTGACCGCGGCTACCTCGTCACCGTGCAGGACGATGCCGACCTGTGGTCGATGCAGCTCGATCGCATCCGGAATTCGCCCCGCGCCGTGGCGCTGCTCGGTGCGTCGCGCATCGAATTCGGCGTCGATCCGGAGCTGCTTTCGCGCGAGCTCGGCGGGCGGCCGGTCGCGATGCTCGCGGTCAACGGCAGGTATCCGCTGGCGGCGCTGCGCGAGCTGGCCGACGATCCGTCGTTCATCGGCCTCGCGCTCGTCGGCGTCGATGCGCGGGGGATGCAGCGCCGGCACTGGGATATGCAACAGGGCTACTTCGACCACTACCACCGTCGCTGGACGCTCGCGCGCCGGGTCCACCGGACGCTCCTCACTGCGCTGCAGGAAAATCTGGTGTTCGTCCGCTCTGCGTTCTCGGCGATCAATATCGTCGAGCGCTGGATCGCCGGCGAGGGACCGCCGATGAACGATCACGTCGTCGTGCGCGCCGATCGGGCCGGATTCATCGACTATCATCGTCCCGATCTGCCCGGCATCCGGGCATCGCGGGTTGCCGATCTCGTCCGTTACTATCGCGAGGAGCCGCCGACGGATGCCAAGACCTGGCTGAGCGACCTGGACGCCGTGTCGTCGTGGGTCGAGAAAATCCAGCGCCGCGGCGGCCGCGTCGTCTTTTTCCGCGAGCCGGCGGCCGACGAGAGCCTGGCGCTGGACGAGGCCAATTTTCCGCGCGACCGCTACTGGGACGCTTATGCGCGGCGCTCGCCGGCAACGATGATCGACTTTCGCGAGGTGCCCGAGATGACCGCATTCGTGCTGCCCGACACCTCGCACATCGACGGCACCGACGTGCCGCGCTTCACGATCGCGTTGGCGAATCTGCTGAAAAGCCGGAAACTCGTCGACTAGGCACTAAGCGCGCCGACTGGTCACGGCCGCCGCAGTTCGCCGGTCGCCAGCTTCAGCGCCGCGACGAAATGCGCGTTCGCCTCGTCGTCGCGGTTCAGGTGTCCCAGCATCTCTCCCAGCGCCAGGTGCGCGCGCCAGCTGTCGTCAAGTGCCAGGCTGGCCTCAAAATAGGTTTGCGCCTTGCCCCAGAGTTGCCGGCGCTGGCACAGGGTGCCGAGAACCCTCAACAGCACCGGATCCTGGTTGTGCCGCAACAGCCACCGTTCCGCCTGTTCGAGCTGGCGCGTGGCGTCGGCCGGACGACATTCTCCGTAGAGCTCGACCAGCTCCGGGTTCCATTCGCGCTCGAGACTCTCGGCGAGGATGTCGACAGCTTCGCGATCGCCGCCGAGCTGCAGAAAGCTCCTGGCCGCGGCGCCCGCGACTTTCGGATGCCGCTTCGCCGAATCCGGCAGCCGGTTCCAGTAATCGCGCAAACCGGCGGCGTCGTGCGCCAGCACTTTCAGCTGCTCGCTTTG
This sequence comes from Betaproteobacteria bacterium, assembly GCA_039933695.1. Lineage (GTDB taxonomy): Bacteria > Pseudomonadota > Gammaproteobacteria > Burkholderiales > Casimicrobiaceae > PALSA-1003. The sequence continues at coordinate 4,487 of JBDTNP010000093.1, forward strand.
CGCCGTCACGCGCACATGCTCGGCTTGCGTCGTGTCGAATACCTTGCGCCGGACCAGTTGGTCGAGCAGCGGCGCGACGTCGGACCAGCGCCGCGCGGCCTGCAGGCAGCGCAGTTCGAGGCGCAGCGCCGCCGTATGCATGCCGGCTTCGCGGCGCAGCTCGCGCAGAATGTCGAGCGCGCGTTGCGGCTGGCCTTGCTCGAGTGCGATTTCGGCGAGCAGCATCAAGCGGGCGACCGCCAGGCTCGTTGCTTGCGCGTCCGGCCGGCCGAGCATCGCCTCGGCCGCATCGAAGTTGCGGACGTCGATCGCGCCGCGCGCTCCGATGATCGCATTGAGTCCGCTGGAACCTGGTATCGCCAGTGCTTCGAGTGCACGCTGCTGGGCCTTGCCGTAACGCCCTTCGAGCAATGCGACGACGGCGGAGTCCTGCGCCGAACGGGCCCGTTCCAGCTTCTGGCGGCGGCGCCAAGCGCGCACCGTTTGCGGAAGGCGCGCGGTGCGAACGGCCAGCCGTATCGCGCCATACAGCGCCGCGAAGCCGACGACGGCGATCAGCAGCAGCAGGTTGAGCGAAAGCTCGATCCGGTACGGCGGCGTGACCAAAAGCGCGTAACCCGAATTCAGCTTGACCGCCAGCGCGGCGGCCACCGCCGCCGCGGCCAGCAGCAAAAACCAGAAGAGAAAGCGCATTGGCGACGAGTGTGGCGCTAGTGGGCCCTTGCCGCTAGCGCTGCGGCTTGTCACGTGCAATCTGCAGCACGCGCACCGCATCGAGGCTTGCACCGAGTCCCGGCAGCTCGCTCGCCATGTCGGTCGCCTTCAGCTGTTTGAGCAGCGTCTGCAGCGACTGCACCGGTTTGGATCGCGTGTCGAAATACTTGGCGAGCCACGCGTCGGCGGCAGTGAGGTCGGCGCGGAAGTTCGCCTGGTCGTGAAACAGCAGCGCAAAGCGCGCCGACAGGAGCCTCAGCTTCAGGTTCTCACGCAGGAAAAACTGCTGCTCAGGCAGCAGCAACGGAGCTTCGGACCGGTCGATGTTCTCGATGCGCACCAGTTGGCGTATCTGCAGCCAGGCGCTCCTGAGCAGGCGGCGCCATCCGGGCTCGCCCTGCGGCGCCACGGGCGGGGGTCGCACGTCGAGCCGCTCGTCGATCGCCAGCGGCAGTGCATCGATCTGCGCGATCGCCTCGTCGAGCCGCAGCGACAATCCGGCGACATCGACATATGGCACGGCCTTCAGCCGGTCCATGTCGCGCGCCAGCGCGCGGCGCAGCGGGACGAATTGCGGACGATCGAGCCGCTGCAGTTTGGTATCGGCGACCTGAAGTGCCGCCAGCGCGCCGCGGACGTTCCCGGCCAGCTGCAGCTGCTGGCTGGCGAGCATCAGCACCTGCTCGACTTCGGTCAGCGCCCATTCGTCGCGCGATGGCGAAAGCTCGCGGTACAGCGCCTCGAGCGCCGCCTGCTGCGCTTGCGATTCGCCGAGACGATTCTCCAGAAGCGCGATCTTGGCCTGCGCGTCTCGCACGTTCTCCTGGGCATCCTTGACGACAGCGCGCGTCGTCTGCTGGGCGGATTCGATTTCAGCGAGACGCTTCGCCAGCTCGACCCGCAACTCGCGCTGCCCATCGCGGGCGTCGAGCCACGCTGCCGCGATCGCAGCAGCGATTACCAGCGCGGCGACCCACACCCAGAGCGCAAGGCGCGGCGACGCAGGCGCAGTGGCCGGGATTCGGGGCGGCGGCGAGGAGGAAGCGGGGCGGTCGGCCGCCGGTTCGGGCATCGTAGTGAAGGCGAGCGCAGACGATGTCGATTGTAGCAGGACGCCGGGTCGCTTCCTGCCGGGCTGGCCGGGAGAGTCACGCTCCACTAGAATGCTCGCACGTTCGCCGAGCCATTATCGTCCGGTGGCCCCCGCCTCTCCGATCCGATGCTCATCCTTGCACTCATCGTCTTCGTCGCCATCGCGGCGCTGACCGGCTACGCGTACGGACTGCGCCGGCGGCAGCGGATTGCAGGCACGCCGACCGGCTCGACAGTGACTGGAGTCATCGACTCGACAGCGGCTGTCTCCGCCGCCGACGCCGAGCGCATCGGCGCCGAAAAGGCACGGATCATGCGCAGCGGCGAAGGCGAAGCGGCCCGCCTGCGGCAAGCGCTCGCCGACGCCGATGCGATCCGCTACCAGGCCGCCGCCTTTGGCGACGACCGGACGCGGCTGTTCGCTGCGCTGGCCGATCTGCGCGGCGACAACGCCCGCTATCGACAGCTGGTGATCGACATCGAGAACAACGCGCCGCCCCCTATCCTGTCGGGTGCGGCCGGGCCCGATGATCTCAAGCTGATCGTCGGCGTCGGGCCGGTGCTCGAGCGCATGCTGCACAACCTCGGCATCATGAACTTCCAGCAGATCGCGCATTGGAGCGAGCGCGACATCGACGACTTCGACGCGCGTTTGCCCGAGTTTCCCGGCCGCATCCGGCGCGATCAATGGGTGACGCAGGCGCGGTCTCTGCACCAGGCCAAATACGGCGACGGCGCAGCCGGCCTGCGCCCGGACGGGCGACGTCCATGATCGCCGCTGCAGGCGCGATCGTTCGATGACCCCGGCTCGTGGGGCCGCGCGGCGCGTTCCCGCCTCGGGCCTTTTTCTGGTCGCGATCCTGACCCTGGTCTGGGGGTGCAACTGGCCGGTGCTGAAGATCGGCGTCACCGAGCTCGCGCCGCTGACTTTTCGCGGCGCCACGCTTCCATTCGCGGCGATCGGCTTGTTGCTCGCGGCACGGCTATCGGGCGATTCGATCCGGATTCCGCGCGAGCATTGGGGCAAAGTCCTGGCGCTCGCGTTATTCAACATCGCGGCATGGAACGGGCTGATCCTTTTTGGCGTGCAGCAGATGCCCGCCGGCCGGTCGGCGATCCTGGCGTACACGATGCCGGTCTGGACGGTGCTGTTCGGCATGGTTCTGCTGCACGAGCCGCTGTCTCGGCGCAAGATCATAGGGCTCGCGCTCGGGATGCTGGGGATGGCGGTGTTGCTCGGCGAAGACGTGCGGCATATCACGCGCTCGCCGATGGGCACCTTGTTCATCGTTGCCGCCGCGATCTCCTGGGCGTTCGGCACCGTGCTGCTGCGGCGCTGGAAGCCGGCGGTGCCGCAGAATACGTTGACCGGGTGGATGATGCTGATCGGCTGGCTGCCGATAGCGGTCTGCGTGCCGCTGTTTGATCCGCATCCGTTAAGCTCGCTGGCTCACATGTCGGGCACGGCCTGGTTCGCGGTGCTCTACAACATCTTTCTCGCCGGCACCGTCGCGCACTGGGCCTGGTTCACGATGGCGCGCACGCTCCCGGTCGCGGTCAGCTCGCTGTCATCGCTGCCGGTGCCGGTCGTCGGCGTGCTGTCGGGCATCCTTTTCCTGGGCGAGCGCCCCGGACCGAGCGAATACATCGCGCTCGCGCTGGTGCTGGCATCGCTCGGCGCGGTGCTGTTCGCGCCGGCGAACAAGCCGGTCGTGCCTCCCGAGTAAGCACCGCCGCACCAGCTCCGGGGCGGCGGGCGAGCTACACCAGCTCGGGAATCAGCGTCAGCACCTTCTTGTCGGCGAACCAGGCGTCGAGGTTCGCCTTGCACAGATCACCCATCGCCTGCCGCGTTTCGCGCGTTGCGCTTCCGACGTGCGGCAGCAGCACGACGTTGTCCATCGTCATCAGCGCCGCCGGAATGTGCGGCTCGTCGGCGAAGACGTCGAGGCCGGCTGCCTTGATCGTGCCTGCCTTGAGCGCAGCGACCAGCGCCGGCTCGTCGACGATCGAGCCGCGCGCTATGTTGATCAGAGTGCCCTTCTTGCCGAGCGCTGCGAGGACGTCGGCGTTGACGATATTCCGAGTGGCCTCGCCGCCCGGACAGGCGACGATCAGGAAGTCGACGGCGGCGGCCAGCGCCTTGAGGTCGGCGATGTATTCGTAACGCACGTCCTGCGGCCTGCGCCCCGTATAGGCGACTTTCATGCCCATCGTCGCGACACGCTCGGCGATCGCCTTGCCGATCCTGCCCAGGCCCAGGATGCCGACCTTTCTGCCGGCCAGCTTGGTTGTCAGCTCGGGACTGCGCTTCTCCCACTCGCCGGCGTGGACGAAGCGATTCAGCCGCACGAAGCCGCGGCCGGTCATCAGGACCAGCGCAAGCGCAACGTCGGCGACGTCGTCGGTCAGCACGTCCGGCGTGTTGGTTACCTTGATGCCGCGCTGCCGGCAGTAGGCGGTCGGGACGCCGTCGTATCCGACGCCGAACACCGAAATGATCTCCAGCTTCGGCAGCGCATCGAGCAGCTTGGTCGCCGTCACCGTTCCTCCACCCTGGACCAGTCCGCGAATCGTGGCGCCTTCGGCGGACAGCAGTGCCTGCTTGTCTGCCGCCTGATGGTAATCGTG
>JBDTNP010000094.1:0-3113 GCA_039933695.1 Betaproteobacteria bacterium
AATTCGTCTCGGTCAACCCGGTGCGCACCGGGTATTCGGCCATCGCCGACGAGTGGGTGCCGATCCGCCCCGGGACCGACGGGCTGCTCGCGCTGGCGCTGGTCCACGTGCTGCTCAAGCGCGGCGCGATCGACTGGGAATTCCTGATCCGCTACACGAACGCGCCCTGGCTGGTCGTGCAGACGCCGGGCATGCCGGGCGACGGCCTGTTCGCCCGCGACGAAAACGACAATCCGCTGGTCTGGGACCATGTCGCGCAGGTGTTCACCAACGGCCATCTTCCCGACATCGCGCCGGCGCTGCTCGCCAGCGTCGAACTGCCCGACGGACGCCGCGCCAAGACCGTGTTCTCGCTGATCAGCGAGCGCTATCTGGACGAGCGCTATGCACCGGAGAACGTCGCGGCCGAGTGCGGGGTTGCCGCCGCGACGATCACCCGCATCGCGCACGAGATCGCGCACGTCGCGTTCAACGAGGCGGTCGAGCTGCCGATCCGCTGGACCGACATGCACGGGCGCACGCACGACAAGGTCATCGGCCGGCCGGTCGCGATGCACGCGATGCGTGGCATCTCGGCGCACTCGAACGGTTTCCAGACCTGCCGCGCGCTGCACCTGTTGCAGATGCTGCTGGGCGCGCTCGAAGGGCCGGGTAACTTCCGCGCCCGCGCGCCGTATCCGCGGCGCATTCCGATGCGTACGCTGCCGGAGAACGATCCGACGGTGATTTTCGCGCCCGACACGCCGCTGAAGCGGATGCCGAACGGCAATCCGACCCGGCCCGAGGACCTGGTCATCGACAAGGACGGCAAGCCCTTGCGCATCGACCGCGCGTACTCGTGGGAGTCGCCGCTCGCGGCGCACGGCATGATGCACATGGTGATCACCAACGCCGCCAATCACGATCCCTACCCGATCGACACGCTGCTGCTGTTCATGGCGAACATGGCGTGGAATTCGTCGATGAACACCGGCGACGTGCGGGAGATGCTGGCGCGCACGGCAGCGCACGGCGAATACGCGATACCGTTCGTCGTCGTCGTCGACGCGTTCCAGTCCGAGACGGTCAATTTCGCCGACCTCGTTCTGCCGGACACGACCTATCTGGAACGCTACGACGCGATCTCGCTGCTCGACCGGCCGATCTCGGAGCCCGACGCGGCAGCCGATTCGATCCGCCATCCGATTCTGAAGCCCGACCGCGACGTCAGGCCCTGGCAGGACGTGCTGGTCGAGCTCGCGTCGCGGCTCAAGTTTCCGGCGTTCACGCGCGAGGACGGCTCGCGCAAGTTCGCCGACTACCGCGACTTCATCGTCAATTACGAGAAACTTCCCGGCATCGGCTTCCTCGCCGGGTGGCGCGGCAAGGACGGCGAGTCGCATCTGCGCGGCGAGCCCAATCCGAAGCAATGGGAAAAATACATCGAGCACCAGTCGTTCTTCAGTTATCCGTGGCCGGAGAACATGCGCTACTACCGGTTCGCGAACAAGGATTACCTCGAATTCGCCGAGAAGCATGCGCTGTTCGGAACGCCGCCGGTGCAGGTGATCCTGCAGATGTATTCGGAGCCGCTGCAGAAGTTTCGCCTCGCCGGCCAGGGTCTCTACAACGGCCCGCAGCCTAAGTCTCCGACCGACCGCGAGCGGCTGGCTACTTATTTCGATCCGCTGCCGTTCTGGTACGAGCCGCTGGAAAGCCAGGGAAAAGCGCGCGAGGCCTATCCGTTCCACGCGATAACGCAGCGGCCGATGATGATGTACCACTCGTGGGATTCGCAAAACGTGTGGTTGCGGCAGATCATCGCGCAGAACTATCTGTATATGAATCGCGGCAGCGCGAAGAAGCTCGGGCTCGCCGATTACGACTGGGTGTGGGTGGCGTCGCGCCACGCCCGGATCCGCTGCCAGCTGAAGACGATGGAAGGGGTCGAGGCGAACACCGTCTGGACCTGGAATGCGATCGGCCGCCAGGCCGGAGCCGCAGGCCTCGAGCCGGATGCACCCGAAGCCACGGCAGGCTTCCTGCTCAACCACCTGATTTCGGAGCTGCTGCCCAAGCATGCGAGCGACGAGCGCCGCCTGACCAACTCGGATCCGGTCACCGGGCAGGCGGCATGGTTCGATCTCAGGGTCAGCATCCGCAAGTGCGCGCCAGGTGAAACGGGGTTGTGGCCGACGGTGGCCGCGGCCAAGCGCCTGCCGGGCGACGATGGCGTGCGTCCCTCGATACTGCGCTGGACGACCAAGGGGCCTTGATGACCCCCGAAGCCAAGCTTGACGGAGCCATCAGATGAAACTCGGGTTGCTGATCGATCTCGACACCTGCGTCGGATGCCACGCCTGCGCGACCGCGTGCAAGGAATGGAATGGGTCGTCGTCGGTCAGCGGGCCCTTGTCCGACTATCAGCCGTTCGGCGCCGAGCCCTCCGGCGTGTGGCTGAACCGGGTTCGTCACTACGAGGTCGGTGATTATCCGGCAAGCAAGACGATCAACTTCCCGATGTCGTGCCTGCATTGCGAAGACGCCGACTGCGTCAGCGTCTGCCCGACCGGGGCTTCGTACAAGCGCGCCGACGGCATCGTCCTGGTCGATCAGGACAAATGCATGGGTTGCAACCTGTGCGCGTGGGCCTGTCCCTACGGCGCGCGCGAGCTCGACCAGGCGACCGGCACGATGAAAAAGTGCACGCTGTGCGTCGATCGCATCTACGACGTGCTGCTGCCGCCGGAGGACCGCCAGCCGGCATGCGTGCTCGCCTGTCCGACGCACGCGCGGATGTTCGGCGACTTCGACGATCCGAAATCCGAGGTTTCGCGCGTCACCGCAGAGCGTGGCGGCTTCGGCCTCTTGCCGGAGCTGGGCTACGCCCCGGTCAATCGGTATCTGCCGCCGCGCGAGCCGAAACCCTTGCCTGGAGTCGATGACGCACGCGCGCTGCTCGAGCGCGGGCTCGCGAGCCTCGCGAGCCCCGTGATCCGGCGATGAGGCATCCGGGCGCCACGCCGCGATGAAGCCTGCGCTGTCGATCGTCTTTTTCACCGTGGCCTCGGGCGCGGGCTTGGGGCTTCTCGCACTGCTTGCGCTCGCCGATCTCTGCCCAGTGCCGGTGTTGT
>JBDTNP010000095.1:0-3800 GCA_039933695.1 Betaproteobacteria bacterium
CAGACGCTGCTGCGGCCGTTGCTCGAAGGCGTGTCGATCCAACCGAATCTCGACCAGCAGGTGGTGCTGATGAGCCGCACGCTTATCAGCCGCCCGAATGTCGAGAAGCTGGTGCGTATGGCCGATCTCGATCTCGCCGCCAAATCCACCGCGGCGCGCGAAGACCTTATCGATACCGTGATGAAAGGGCTGCACCTGTCCGGCAATGCGTCGACCAATATTTACATCATTTCGTATCGCGACGAGAAGCCCGAGCAGGCCAGAAAAGTTGTCCAGGCGCTGCTCACGATTTTCGTGGACTCGAGCTTGGGGGATAAGCGCGTCGATACGCGCACCGCCGTCAAGTTCGTCGACGAGCAGATCAAGCAATATGGAGAAACCCTCAAAGAGACCGAAGACCGCCTGAAGAATTTCAAGCTGAAGTATATGGGCGTCGCGGGTCAAGGCAACCAGAACTACTTCGGCCGACTTTCGAAACTTAACGATCAAATTGATAGCGCGAAACTCGAGCTGCGTGCGGCGGAGGAATCGCGGGATTCGTACAAGCGCGAATTGGCCGGCGAAACGCCGGTTTTCCAGCCAGAGGGCGGCCAAGGAATGGCGGCAGCGGGCGGGGCAACGCCGGAACTGGACGCGCGGCTCGCGACACTTAAATCCCAGCTCGACGGCTTGCTCCGTCGTTACACTGACGATCATCCGGATGTGGTCGGCACCCGTCGCATTATCACTCAGCTCGAGGAGCAGCGCCAGCAGGAGCTGCAAGCGCGTGCCGCCTCCGCGGTGCCCGGCAGGCCGATCGACTCCGCAGATCGCAATCCGGTATTTCAGCAGTTGCGCGTGTCGCAGGCCGAGGCCGATGCCAACGTCGCATCGTTGCGGGCAAAATTGACGTCCTATCAAAACCAGTATGCGCAGCTCAAGGCGGAGGCGCAGCTCGTGCCTCAGGTCGAAGCGGAATTCGCGCAGATCAATCGCGATTACGAAATCCAAAAAAGAACCTATGAGACATTGCTTGCCAGGAGGCAGTCAGCGGCGATCGGCGAAGGCGTGCAGGATGCCGGCGGAACGCAGTTCCGGGTAGTCGATCCACCGCGGGTGGCACCCCAACCCGTCCCGCCCACTCGCGTCGCCTTGCTGGCCATGGCCCTCGCCGCGGCGCTAGGCGCGGGTTTGGCAGCAAGCTTTGCGGCCAACGAAATCATGCCGACATTTCACGATGCGCGTTCGCTCGGGGCGGTCTCGAAACGTCCCATTCTCGGCATGGTTACGATGCTCCCGAGCGAGGCGCTCGGTAGGCTCAGGCGACGAAACGCATTCTATTTTGCAGGAGGGCTGACTGGGCTGATTGCTGCTTTCGCCGCGGTATTTGCATTTGCTCTTCTCTTGACGCGCGCAGCTTGAAAGGCGATCGATGAGTCTGATCGAACAGGCAGCGAAACGACTGGAGGAATTGCGCCGTGCCGGTGCGGAGACGCGCGAGGCATCGGAGCCGCCGACGAGTCATTCGGACGATGCACCCAGGGCGGAGAGGATACCGACGCCTGAGGCCGTAGTGCGCGGGCTCGCCGCGGCGCAGGCCGCCGGACGCGAGTCGACTTCACGGAGTCACAAGCTTGACGCTGCAAGCGCCGCAAGGCCTCTGACCGCAGATCGCGAACAAGTGCGGGTCGAGATCGACCTCGAACGGCTGAAGGCGAGGGGATTTGTCACGCCTGACGCGCCGAAGTCGCAGATCGCCGACGAATTCCGCGTAATCAAACGGCCGATCATTCGCAATGCGCGAAGAGTGCCCGGGCAGACGATCCGGAACGGCAACCTGGTCATGGTGACCAGCGCCTTGCCACGCGAAGGCAAGACGTTCACGGCTGTGAATCTTGCTTTGAGCATGGCGATGGAGATCGATACGACGGTCCTGCTGGTCGATGGCGACGTCGCGCATCCCGAGCTCCCCAACATTCTTGGCACGCCGCGTGCGCCCGGGTTGCTCGAGCTGTTGACAAACGATGATCTCAAGGTCAGCGACGCGATCGTGCAGACGAACATCGATAATCTCTCGGTCCTCCCCGCCGGCGCGCATCACCGGCGCGCGACTGAGCTTCTGGCCAGCGAGCAAATGGCCACGGTCCTGCGTGAGCTGGCTTCGTCCTATTCCGATCGGATAGTCATCTTCGATTCGCCGCCGCTGCTCCCGACTACCGAAGCGCGCACGCTTGCCGCGCATATGGGACAGATCGTCATGGTGGTCGCCGCCGATTCGACCAGACAACATGCGGTCAATCTCGCGCTGGAGACCATCGAGGATTGCGAAATCGTGCTGATGATGCTCAACAAGGCGGACAAGACCGACGTAGGCACGTATTACGGGTACTACGCGGATGACGAGCCGCGTTAACACGAGGTCGCCACTGCCGCGAAGCGTGTCCGCACCACAAGCGCAATCCGCATCGGCGCTTTTGGCGCGGTATTCGTGCACGGCGATGCTGTTCGGGGCGCTCATTCTTGACGCGAGCACGGCTTGCGCGCAGAACTGGACGTTCGGGTCGGCGGTCAGCCTTCGTGAAACCGCAACCAACAATGTCGATTTGCAACCATCCGAGAGCCGCCGATCGGATTTGGTCACCGAGCTGACGCCGTCGATCCGCTTCGGTGAAAAGGGCGCCAGGACGACACTCAATGGCACGATCACCGTTCCGTTGGTCTTCTATGCGCGCAATGGCGACAAGAATGCCGCCTACCCGTCGGCCAGTATGCTGGGCGATGTCAAGCTAATCGACGATCTCTTTCACGTCGAAGGATCGGTCGTAGTTGCGCAGCAATATTTCAATCCTTTGGGCGCGCAACCCTCGGGGTTCGAGAATAGAACGCAGAACCGTTATCGAAGCTCAACGTATCGCGTCAGCCCGTACATCCGGAGCGTCACGCCTGAAGGAACGCGCTACGAACTGCGCGAAAGCAGCGTCTGGAACGAGCTTGGCAGCGCGCCGACCGGAACGGGAAATTCTCGTTACACCCAATGGACCGGCAACGCCTCGAACACCGAAGCCACGTTGGGCTGGCAGGCGAATGTCCAGCACACCGACTTTTATTTCAATAATGCCGATCCGATACGCACGGATCTTGCGCGCGGCATCGGCGTTTATACCGTGGACCCTCAGTTGCGGCTGAATGTCAGGGGCGGCTACGAGGAGAACCATTTTGCGCTGGAAGACGTGCACGGTCCGATTTATGGGGCGGGATTCGAATGGCGTCCAACGCAACGCACGAAGGTTCTTGGCAACTGGGAACACCGTTACTTCGGGGCAGCCTACCAGTTTTCATTCGATCATCGAATGACGTTGTCGGTGTGGAATCTAAGCTTGTCGCGCAATATCACCACGTTCCCGCAGCAACTGGCCAGTTTGCCGGCAGGCGGCGACTTGGCGGCCCTGCTGAACGGGCTGTTCCTGGCCACGATCCCGGATCCGGTCGAACGGCAGCAGACGATCGACCAGTTCATCCGCGATCGGGGACTGCCTTCGATGTTATCGAGCGCGCTGAACCTTTACTCGCAACAAATCGTGCTGCAGGAATCGCAGACCGCCAGCGTAGGATTGGTCGGCGCTCGCAACACGGTGCTGCTGACTGTCTTTAACGTTCGCAGCGAGCCGATTGGGGCTTCCAGCAGTTCGCCGACCCCGTTACTCGCGACGGGTCAAAACAGCCGGCAGACCGGCGTCAGCCTGCTCTGGTCGCACAAATTGTCGCCGTCGCTGGTTCTCGATGCATCAATCCAGCATTTCCGCACCGTGGCCAATTCCTCC
>JBDTNP010000096.1:0-3095 GCA_039933695.1 Betaproteobacteria bacterium
CGTCTGTCGCGGCGTTTCCTGGCCTGCCGGCGCGGGCGCGACCGGCGACGCGGCCGGCGCGACGGTCCTGGGCGCAGACGCCGGCGCGGTCTCGGATGGCGATCTGCCCGCCTCGTTCAACTCGGTCTCGACCGAGCGCACGCCGGAGTCGACCTCCTGCGCGGCCTTGTGGATCGAGGATTCGAACTCGCTCGCGGCAGACTGCACTTCGCTCCTGAGCTTGCGCAGCTCGTCGAGCTCCATCTCCCGGTTGATGTCGGCCTTGACTTCGTTCACGTATCGCTGCAAGCGGCCGAACATGTGACCGAGCGTACGCGCCACCTTGGGCAAGCGCTCGGGCCCGATCACGATCAATGCGACGACGGCGATGACGACGATTTCGCTGAAAGCAATATCAAACATCGAAACCCTCGCGTTCGGCGCGCGAGCGCGGAGTGCGTCGCGCTCGCGGCGTAAGGCGGAGCCGGCCTACGACGTCTTCTCCTTCTTGACCTCGCCCTCGATCGTCTGACCGCCGATCTGCTGCGCGGGCGCGCTTCCGGGTGCCGGCTGCTCGGTCTCGGGAGCCTTCATCCCTTCCTTGAATCCCTTGACGGCGCCGCCCAGATCCTGGCCGATGTTGCGCAGCTTCTTGGTACCGAAAATCAGGACGACGACCAGAAGCACGATCATCCAGTGCCAGATGCTCAACGATCCCATGTTCCCTCCTTTACGGGCCCGACCTGGGCATCATCGGGCCAAGCGGGCTCGGGCCGCCGATGACGTGTATGTGCAGATGCATGACATCCTGCCGGCCGATGCGGCCGGTGTTGATGACGGCGCGATAGCCGTCGGGCGATCCCTGCTCGCGGGCCAGCCGCCCCGACAGCGCGAGCATCTTGCCGAGGATCGCGGCCTCGTTTTCGGCGTGCGCCAGCGAATCGATGTGTCTTTTCGGTATCAGCATGAAATGCACCGGCGCCTGCGGACGGATATCGCGGAACGCAAGGACCTCGTCGTCCTCGTATACCTTGTCCGACGGAATCTCGCCGCGAACGATCTTGCAGAAGATGCAGTTGTCCATGTTCAGAGCGGAAAGCCGCCGTAAATCGCGCCAGGCCGGCCTTCTAGCCGCGCGCGGCCTTCTCGGCGAGGCCGGAAGTTCCTTCCCGCCGTTCGAGCTCGGTCAGAAGGTCATCGGGTCCCAGGCCCATGCACTCGAGCAGCACCAGGCAATGGAACCAGAGGTCGGCCAGCTCGGCGATCAAGCGGATCTTATCACCGTCCTTGGCGGCCATCACCGCTTCGGTCGCCTCTTCGCCGATTTTCTTGATGATCGCGTCCTTGCCCTTGGCGAAAAGCGTCGCGACATAGGATTGCACGGGGTCGGCATTCCGGTGCGCGGCGATGGTCGATGCAACACGTTGCAACACGTCGTCAGTCGCCATAAATAGCCTTCGGATCCTTGAGCACGGGTTCGACGACGCGCCAGGCGTCGCCTTCGAGCCGATGAAAAAAGCAGCGGTGCCGGCCGGTATGACAGGCGATTCCGCCCTGCTGTTCCACGACCAGCAGAACGGCGTCGTTGTCGCAGTCGAGCCGGATCTCGCGCACCCGCTGCACGTTACCGGAGCGCTCGCCCTTGCGCCACAGCCTGCCGCGCGAACGCGACCAGTAATGCGCGACCCCCGTTGCCTGCGTCGACGACAGCGCTTCGCGGTTCATCCAGGCCAGAGTCAGCACGGCGCCGGTTTGCGCTTCCTGCGCAATCGCCGGGACCAATCCATCGTCATTCCACTTTACGTCGTCGAGCCAGCTCATGGCGTCGGGCGAATCTCGATCCCGGCGGCCGCCATCGCCGCCTTGGCCTCGCCGACCGTATGTTCGCCGTAGTGGAATATGCTGGCCGCGAGCACCGCATCGGCGCCGCCTTCCAGAATGCCGTCGACCAGATCGCGCAATGCACCGACGCCGCCGGAAGCGATTACCGGGACGTCGACCGCCTCGACCACGGCACGCGTCAGGCCGAGATCGAAGCCACTTCTCGCGCCGTCGCGGTCCATGCTGGTCAGGAGGATTTCGCCGACGCCGAGCTCGACCAGGCGGCGTGCCCATTCGACCGCGTCGAGGCCGGTCGCGGTCCTGCCCCCGTGCGTGTAGACCTGCCAGCGCCCGGGCTCCGACTGTTTCGCGTCGATGGCTCCGACGATGCACTGCGCGCCGTACCGGCTCGCCGCTTCGCCGATCAGCGCCGGATTATTGACGCCCGCGGTATTGATGCTGACCTTGTCGGCACCCGCCGTCAGCAACGCGCGGATGTCGTCGACGTGTGTCACGCCGCCGCCGACAGTCAACGGGATGAACACCTGGTCGGCAACGGCCTCGACCATGTCATAGAGCAGCGCCCGCGATTCGACGCTCGCCTGGATATCGAGAAACGCGAGCTCGTCGGCGCCCTGCTCGTCGTAGCGCCGCGCGACCTCGACCGGATCGCCTGCGTCCCGCAGATTGACGAAATTGATGCCCTTCACGACGCGGCCCTTGGCAACGTCCAGACAGGGAATGATGCGCTTGGCGAGACCCATGGATTCTTTGCTGCCCGCCGCGGCCGGACGAAGCTGCGGAAGCTGCAGCGAACCGGCTCTACGCGCCCTTCGCCGCCTTCAGCGCCGCGATGAAATCGAGCGTGCCTTCATAGAGCGCGCGGCCTGCGATCGCGCCGCTGACGCCTTCGCTTTCGTACGCGGCCAGCGCCTGGATGTCCTCGATGCTGTTGATACCGCCGCTGGCGATCACCGGTATCTTGAGCTCGCGTGCGAGCCGCACGGTGCTCTCGATGTTGACGCCGGTCAGCATGCCATCGCGGCCGATGTCGGTGTAGATGACCGCCTCGACGCCGTAGTCCTCGAATTTCTTGGCCAGATCGACGACGTCGTGCCCGGTCAATTTCGACCAGCCGTCGGTCGCGACCTTGCCTTCGCGGGCGTCCAGGCCGACGATGATATGCCCGGGAAACGCGGTGCAGGCATCGTGCAGGAAGCCCGGGTTCTTGACCGCCGCCGTGCCGATGATGACGTAGCTGATGCCGTCGTCCAGATAGCGCTCGATCGTGTCGA
>JBDTNP010000097.1:0-2095 GCA_039933695.1 Betaproteobacteria bacterium
CGCCGAGCAGCGGCCCGGCGACCGGAGCGACCAGCGTCGTGATCGACCACATCGCCAGCGCCGTGCCCGCGCGCTCCTTTTTGTAGCTCGACAACAGCAGCGACTGTGACAGCGGAATCATCGGCCCGGCGACCGCGCCCTGGATCACGCGAAACAGGATCAGCAGTCCGAGCGAAGGCGCCAGCGCGCAAAGAAAAGACGACAGCACGAACAGCAGGACCGAGACGGTGAACAGCCGCACTTGTCCGAAGCGTTGCGTCAGCCATCCAGTCAGCGGCAGCGCTATCGCGTTGGCGACGCCGAACGAAGTGATCACCCAGGTCCCCTGGTCGGGCGAAACGCCCAGGTCGCCGGCGATCGCCGGGATCGATACGTTGGCGATCGACGTGTCGAGCACGTTCATGAACGTGGCCAGCGACAAGGCGATCGTGCCCAGGACCAGTGCGCTGCCGGTCAGCGGCGGCGCGGCGGCGACCGGCGGAGCAACGGCCGGCGAAGCGCGGGCTGATGCGCCGGCGGGGGCCGCCGGCAGTGTTGCGTCGGACATCGTGCGTGCCTAGAGGCGGCGTCCGTTCAGGGCCGCCGCCGGGTGGGCGCTGTTGGCAAGCGTGCGCGAGCCGGCCGTTTCGGGCGCGATATTCAACCGCGCAACATCGGCCGGCGGCAGCGGCGCGCCACGCTCGTTGGCAGCAATGATCGCCTTGACGCGCGCGTCGGCGACGTCCCCCAGCGAATGGAAGACGTCGGTCTCGACTGCCTGCGCCGGCTGGCCGAGTTGCGGCAGCCGTTCGCCTGCGCGTTGCCGCGTGTCGACTTCGACCTGCATCGACAGGCCGATCTGCAGCGGGTGCGCAGCAAGCTCCTGCGGATCGAGGCCGATGCGCACCGGAACGCGCTGCACGATCTTGATCCAGTTGCCGGTCGCGTTCTGCGCCGGCAGCAGCGCGAACGCCGAGCCGGTGCCGGCGCCGAAGCCGGCAATCGCGCCGTGGTAGACGACCTTGCCGCCGTAGATGTCGGCGTGCAGCGTCACCGGCTGGCCGATGCGCATCGAAGCGAGCTGGGGCTCCTTGAAGTTGGCGTCGACCCACACTTGGTCGAGCGGCACGATTGCCATCAGCGCCGCTCCCGAGCTGACGCGCTGTCCGAGCTGCACAGCGCGCTTGGCGACGAAGCCGCTGACCGGCGCCGGCAGCGTCGTGCGTGCATAGGCAAGATACGCGTCGCGCACGTGCGCGGCGGCATTCTTGACATCGGGATGCTCGTCTATCGTCGTGTGGTCGACGCGGGCACGGTTGGCTGCGAACTGTTGCTGCGCGCCCGACAGCTCCGCACGCGCTCCCGATACCGCTTCGCGCGCGTGCTGCAGCTCTTCGCCCGAGATCGCGCCCGAGCTCGACAGGCGTTCGCGGCGCGCCAGATCGGATTCAGCGGTCGCAAGCTCCGCGTGGCGGATGGCGATCGCGCTCTGCAGTTGCGCGCTGGTCGCAAAGAGGCTGCGCACCTCGCGCACGGTCTTCGCAAGCTGCGCTTCGGCCTGATCGAGCGCAACCTTGCTGTCGGCCTCGTCGAGCCGCACCAGCGTCTGTCCGGCCTGCACGAACTGCGTATCGTCGGCTCCGATCGCGACGACCGTGCCGGCAATTTGCGGCGTGATCTGCACGACGTTGCCGCTCACATAAGCGTCGTCGGTCGATTGCTCGTAGCGCAGCGCCAGCGCCCAGTAAAGAGCCCAGGCGATGCCGATGACGGCGAAGCCGCCGATGGCGATCGCCAGCCAGCGCTTGCGCCGTCCCTGCAGCGCGGAGCTCTGGGGTGCGGCGGGGTTCTGTTCACTCATGATGCTTTCCTCTGTTTTAACCGTTGCTCTAGGGCAGTATCGCGATCGGCGCGAGACCGCTCGCGAGACTGTCGTCGACGATGCGCACGATTCCGTCGCGGGCGCCGCTCGCGCCGGTCGTACCCGACGAGACGGCCTGCTTGATCAGCATGACCTCGCCGCAGGCGACGACCAGCACCAGCAGCGCTGCGGCGAGCGCGCGCGCGAGCAGCCGACCCCGCCCCGCAGGCGGCGGGCAGCCGGCAGCGCGGCTCG
>JBDTNP010000098.1:0-4644 GCA_039933695.1 Betaproteobacteria bacterium
GGGCTCCCGTCGCGCCGCGGCGGCGCCCGGCGATGGCCGATTCTCCACTGTGGCCAACGCGGCGGCAATCCCCCGGCGAGGATCGAAGGCAGCGGAAATGGAAACGGCGCCCCGAAGGGCGCCGTTTCTGGTTCTGCGGTTGCGAGCGGACGAGCCGCGACGGTTATTTCTTCGCCGGTGCCGCGGACTTCATCGCATCCGGAGCCGTCGCAGGAGCCGCCGCCAGCTTCTCGGTCTTGCCGCCGACGTTCATGGCCAACGGGACCAGCGCGCCATCCTTGACCTCATAAAGCGTGATCGCGCCGTTCTTGGTGTCGCCGTGCTCGTCGAATTCGACCTTCGCCGTGATGCCGTCATATGAAATCTTTGCGAGCTCGGGCAGATATTTCGCCGGGTCGGTCGAGTTCGCCTTCTGCATGGCCGCGATCAGCGTCATCGCCGCGTCGTACGAATACGGGGCGTAGACCTGGATCGGACCGTACTTGGCGGTGAAGCGCGTCACGAAATCCTTGGCATTGGCCATTTTGTCCGGCGGGGCGCCTGCCTGGGTGCAGTACTCGCCTTCCGCCGCGCCGCCGGCCAGCTTCGGCCACTCCGCCGAGCACACGCCGTCGCCGGCGATGAACTTGGCCTTGATGCCGAGCTCTTTCATCTGCTTGACCATCGGGCCGCCCTGCGCGTCCATGCCGCCGTACATGATGATGTCGGGGTTCTTGGCCTTGATCTTGGTCAGGATCGCCTTGAAGTCGGTCGCCTTGTCGTTGGTGAACTCGTGCGCGACGATCGTGGCGCCGGCGGCCTTGGCCGCCTTCTCGGTTTCTTCGGCCAGTCCCGCGCCATAGGCGGTCTTGTCGTCGATGATCGCGATCTTCTTCGCGCCCAGCGTTGACACGGCCTCCTTGCCGATGACGCTCCCCTGCTGGACGTCGTTGGCCATCACGCGAAACGCCGTCTTGAATCCCTGCAGTGTGTACTTGGGATTCGTCGCCGACGGCGAGATCTGCGGAATGCCGGCATCGCTGTACAGTTTCGAGGCCGGGATGGTCGTGCCCGAGTTCAGGTGGCCGACGACGCCGGCAACCTTGGCGTCGACGAGCTTCTGCGCGACGATGACACCCTGCTTCGGGTCGGCCTGGTCGTCTTCGGCGACGAGTTCGAACTTGACCTTCTTGCCGCCGATCATGATGCCCTTGGCATTGGCATCATCGATCGCCATGCGGGCGCCGTTTTCGTTGTCCTTGCCCAAATGGGCCTGCGGCCCGGTCGTCGGCCCGACATGGCCGATCTTGACGACGACCTCGGGCGCAGCTGGCGCGGCCGGTGCCGCCGCGGGAGCTTCGGCGGTTTTCTTGGGTTCTTCTTTACTGCAGCCGTAACCCGTCATCAACGCCGCGGCGACGAGCGTCAGGCCGAGCGTGCGATTTAATCTCATGGATGTCCTCCGCTAAGGGGGGTGATCGGAAAAACAGGGAGCGCGAAATTATGGGCGGGTCGGGGTATGCTGTCAATCGCGCTGCCGCACCCGAGCGTCTTCCGTGCGGCTCGGGCTTACACTTCATCGCCGCTTGCCGCGTTTGCCTCCGGGTGCCAGGCGTTTCGTCGGTTTCGGCTTGTGTCGACGGCGGCCGGCGGCCTAGACTCGCGCATTTTTTGAATCCGCCCATGCGGCCCGGCGCATCCAACCGTCAGCACAGGGCGCGTTGAGCTGCAAGGGCCGGGCGGTTGGCCCGGCGATCGGGACGAAGGGGACATATTGGTTATGGGACGCTGGTTTACCCGGCGCCGCACCGTCGGCGCCCTGGTTGTGATTGCCGTCGTGGGTGCTCTCGCCGCCGTCATTGTCGTACGGTCGAGTCAGCGCGCGTCCGCCGCGACGGGAGACGGGCCGCCGGTCGTCCTCGAGTTCAACCCGGCCGACCTGGCCGCGGTCGAAGCTCATGCGCTTTCGCGCTGGCTGCCTGTGTCCGGCGCCCTGCAGCCGGTCAACCAGAGCACCGTCCGGTCGAAGGTGTCGGGCGAACTCCGGCAGGTCCTGGTCCGCGAGGGCGAGACGGTGCGCGCCGGACAGACAATCGCCCGTTTCGATACGGCCGACCTCGAAGCGAAGCTTGCCGACCGCATGGGTGCGTTGGAATCGAGCCGCGCGCAGCTCGCCCTGGCCGAAAAGACGCGGGCGCAGAACCTCGCTCTGCTCAAGCAGAATTTCATCTCGCGAACCGCGTACGACAGCGCGGAGAGCAATCTTTCGGTGAGCCAGGGCACGCTCAAGTCCAACGAGGCGCAGGTCCAGCTGGCGCGTAACGCGCTGCGCGACGCCGTGGTGGCCTCGCCCTTGTCCGGCACGGTGGCCAAACGCCATGTCCAGCCAGGCGAGAAAGTGCCGTTCGACGCTCCGCTCGTGACTATCGTGGACCTGGCGCAGATGGAGCTCCAGGCAATGGTCCCGGCCAACGATATCCCGGAACTCAGGGTCGGCATGACCGCCACGCTGGCCATCGACGGCTTCGGCGAACACCGCTTCACCGGCACGATCGATCGCATCAATCCGACGACGGAAGCCGGCACCCGGGCCATCCTGGTGTTCGTGCATGTGCCCAACCCGGACGGGACGCTGCGCGGCGGCATGTTCGTGACCGGCCGCGTCACCCTGACGGCGGGCGCCCCTGTGCCTACCTTGCCGGCAATCGCCGTGAGGACCGAAGCGGGGCAGAACTTTGTCTGGACGATCGAGAACGGCAAGCTCGCACGCCGCCTGATCACCGTCGGCCGCCGCGATGACAGCGCCGGCCGCGTCGAGATCAAGACCGCGCTCCCTTCGGGCATTCCGATCCTGGCCGCTCCCTTCGATAATCTGAAGATCGGGCTGCCGGCGGCGGTTCGGGCGGCAGCGGGACCCCGAAGCGGTACCGCCGGCTGACAGCGGCACCAAGGCAAAGGGAAACGCACATGTGGATTACCCGCGTCTCGATCAAGAACCCCGTCTTCGCCACCATGGTGATGGTCGGGATCGTCGTGCTGGGGCTCTTTGCCTATGCGCGCCTGGGCGTCGAGCAGATGCCGGACGTCACGCTGCCATTCTGCAACATCATCACCGTCTATCCCGGCGCCTCGCCGGAAGCGGTGGAGATCGACGTCAGCAAGCCGATCGAATACGCCGTCAACACCGTGTCCGGTGTCAAGCGGATCTATTCGAATTCGCGTGAGGCCCAAAGCCAGGTATTCGTCGAATTCCGCCAGGGCACCGACATCACCCGCGCGATCCAGGACGCGCGCGACAAGATCGCGCTCATCCGGTCGAATTTTCCCCGTGACGTCAAGGATCCGCAGGTAGTCCGCGTCGATGTCGAGGACAACCGGCCGACGGTCTCGCTGGCGGTGCTGTCTCCGACGGTCGACCTGCGCGAGCTGACCTCGCTGACCGACCAGACGATCGTCAAGGCACTGGAGAACGTTCCGGGCGTGGCGCAGGTCGACGTCAACGGCCGCGTGACCCGGCAGATACTCATCCAGATCAAGCCCTCGGCGCTGGCGTCGCTCGGCATCGGCGTCGATCAGGTGATGACGGCGGTGCAGAACGCCAACCAGGACGTGCCCGCCGGCCGCATCACGCGCGGCCAGAGCGACTCGGTGGTGCGAGTTGAGGGCAAGATCAAGGACCCGGCCCAGTTCGGCCGGGTCATCGTCGCGCAGCAGGGCGGGGGGCCGGTCTACCTCTCCCAGGTCGCCGATGTGATCGACGGCGAGAAGGAGGTCGACTCGATCTCGCGCATCAACGGCCGGCCGTCGATCACCATCGATATCCGCAAGGCGCAGGACGCCAACATCGTCGAGACCGGCCACGGCATCCGCGACGCGATCCAGGCACTCAAGGCACGCTTGCCGGCGGACGTCGAAGTGAGTGTCGTGTACTCCCAGGCGGACCAGGTCGAGGCCAGCGTGGCACGAGTCAAGGCCACGATCCTCGAAGGCGCGCTCCTCACCGTGCTCATCGTGTTTCTGTTCCTGCACTCGTGGCGCAGCACGATCATCACGGGCCTCACGCTTCCGATCGCGGTCATCGCGACCTTCATCGCAATCTATGCGTTCGGCTTCACGCTGAACATGATGACGCTGATGGCACTGTCACTTTGCATCGGGCTATTGATCGACGACGCCATCGTCGTGCGCGAGAACATCGTGCGCCATCTCGGAATGGGCAAGAGCCATCCGGCAGCCGCGCGCGAAGGAACCGAGGAAATCGGGCTTGCGGTCATGGCGACGACGTTCGCGATCGTGGCGGTGTTCGTACCGATCGCTTTCATGAAGGGCATCGTTGGACAATTCTTCTTCCAGTTCGGCCTGACCGTCGCGGTAGCGGTGCTGGTGTCGCTGTTCGTGAGCTTCACCCTCGATCCGATGCTCTCGTCGGTCTGGCACGATCCGCCGGGCTCACGGTTTTCGCGGGTGCCGTGGCTCGGCCGGTTCATGGACCGCGTCGAGGACGTCGTGCAATGGTTCCACGTCGTTTACGGGAAGCTGCTCGAGTGGGCGATCTCCGAAAACAAGCGCCGGCTCTTCATCCCGACCATCGGCGTCTTTGCCGCGCTGCGCACCGAGAGCGCGGCGCCGCTCAGGCCCCGCTGGGTCACGATCACCAACCGTGGC
>JBDTNP010000099.1:0-2992 GCA_039933695.1 Betaproteobacteria bacterium
CCTAGCATCGGCGCCGGCCGGGCAACGTGCGAAGGTGTCGCCGAGAACTTGATCGGGCAGCCGATCGCCTGGGTATCGCCGGCGCGCGGATGCGAAAGATCGACGACCATGTCGCGCGCGCGGACCTGGGGATCCGCGAGCATTTGCTCGATCGTCTTGACGGGTCCCGCCGGGACTCCCACCGCATCGAGTGCGTCCAGCCACAAAGCTGAGGGCTTGCGCTTGAACCGCAACGTGAGCTCGTCGACGAGTGCCTCCAGATTCGCCATCCGCAGCTTGTTGTCGGCGAAGCGCGGATCATCGCGCAGCTCGGGCGCTTCGAGCACCTGCGTCAATCGCACATAGTTGACCTGGTTCGACGCGCCGACGGTGATCCAGCCGTCGCCGGTCTCGAACGCCTGGTACGGCGCGGTCATCGGATGCGCGGAGCCTAGCGGTCCGATCTCGCGCCCACTGCCGATGAAAATCGCGCTCTGCCAGAACGTCTGCATGACACCGGCTTCGAGCAGCGAGGTGTCGACCAGCTGGCCCTCGCCGCTCTTCAGCAGATGCACGTAGGCGCTGACGATCGCCAGCGCGCCGAGGATGCCGGCGTTGATGTCGGTGACCGGCGAGCCGACCTTGGTCGGCGGCCCGCCCGGATCGCCGGTGATGCGCATCAATCCGGAAAGCCCCTGCGCGACGAGGTCGAAGCCGCCCTTGGTCGCATCGGGCCCGGTCAGGCCGTACCCGGACAATGCGCAATAGATCAGCCGCGGAGTGGATCGGCGCAGCACTTCGTAGCCGAGCCCCAGCCGCTCCATCGTGCCGACGCGGAAATTTTCGACGACGACATCGGCGCGGTCGATGATCCGCCGCAGCGCCGCGTTCGCGGCCGGGTGCTTCAAGTCGAGCGCGATGCCCCGCTTGTTGCGGTTCATCATCATGAACGCGCTCGACTCGCCGTTGACTTCGGGCGGCGTGAACCGCCGCGTGTCATCGCCGTCGGGCACGCGCTCGACCTTGATCACGTCGGCGCCCATATCGGCGAGCAGCATGCCGGCGGTCGGGCCCGACATGATATGCGCGAGCTCGATGACCTTGAGCCCGTAAAGTGGTCCCATTGCTTCCCCGTTATTCGCCGTGGAATCGGGGCTCGCGCTTGGCGAGGAACGCGGCGAGCCCTTCGCGGAAGTCGGCGGTGTCGAAGCAGGCGTAGCCTTCGGCCCAGTCCGCGTCCGACAGCTGCGGCGTCGCGCTCAAGCGCCGGATGAATTGCTTGTGCCAGCGCGCGACCAGCGGCGCCCCGGCGGCGATGCGCTGCGCCGCGGCGCGAGCCTCGGCTTCGACGTCTTCGTCGGCGACGACGCGGTGCACCAGTCCCTTGTCGAGCGCTTCCTGCGCGCCGAAGATGCGGCCTTCGAGCAGGATCTCCAGCGCCACCGCCGGCCCGACGACCGCCAGCAGGCCGGCGAGCTCGCCGTAGCCCATCGTCAGGCCGAGACGATTGATCGGGATGCCGAATCGGCTGCCGGCGCCGCAAATCCGCAGGTCGCACATCAGCGCGACCTCGAGGCCGCCGCCGACGCACACGCCGTGGATCATCGCCACTGTCGGATGCCGGCATTCGCCGATCGCGCGCATCGTCGCGTGGATGGTCTCGCCGTAGACCCTGCCCTGCGCCGCGTTGGCGCGCACCTGGGGGAACTCGGCGATGTCGGCGCCGGCGGCGAAGGCCTTCGCCCCGGCGCCGCGCAGGATGACGCAGCGCAATTCGTGATCCGCGGAAAGCTCGCGCATGCGCGCGCCGAGCTCGGTCCAGGACGCAAGCGACAGCGCGTTGAGCTTGTCGGGAGCGTTCAGGACGACGGTGGCGATCGCGCCGTCGCGCTCGACGAGAACGGCGGCCGTCATGCGCTCACTTGTAGAAAAAGTCGACCAGACCCATGCCGATGAACGGGACATAGGTGACCAGCATCAGAACCATCACGAGGACGGCAACGAAGTACACGTTGACCTTGCTCACTTCCCACATGTCGGCCTTGGCGATCGCGCAGCAGGTCATCAGCACGCTCGCCACCGGCGGGGTCTGCTGACCGATGCCGAGATTGAGCGTGACGATCAGCCCGAAGTGAACCGGGTCGATGCCGACGGCGCTCACCAGCGGCATGACGACCGGAACGACCAGGATGATCGCCGCGGCCGAATGCAGGAAAAACCCGAGGATCAGGAACAGCACGTTCAATATCGCCAGCACCGCCCACTTGTTGGCGGTGAAGTTGAGGATGCCCTGCGCGAGCTGCTGCGGCAGATGCGTCTCGGTGAGATAAATGCCGAGCAGCGCGCTGGCCGCGACGAGCAACATGACCACTGCCGTCTGCACGCCGCCTTCGACGATCGACGTGCGCAACACATGGGCGTCGAGCTCGCGGTAGACGACGAAGCCGACGAACAGCGCCGCCAGCACCGCGATCGCCGCGCCCTCGGTTGCGGTGACGATGCCGCCGAAAATCGATCCCAGGATGATGACCGGAAGCAGGAACGCCCACAGCGCTTCCCGGAACGTCTTGCGGACGTTGGCCCAGCGGAACGACTGCTCGACCGGAAAGTTGTAGCGTCGCGCGAACCAGTAGGCGACGCCCATCATGCCCAGGCCACCGATGATTCCCGGCACGATGCCGGACACGAAGAGCTTGACCACCGAGGTTCCGGCGATCACCGCGTAGAGCAGCATCGGGATCGACGGCGGGATGATGACCGCGAGCGTGGCCGACGACGAAATGACCGAGGCTGCGAACTCCTTGCTGTAGCCGCGGCTTTTCATCGCCGGGATCAGGATCGAGCCCAGCGCGGCGGCGTCGGCGACCGCCGAGCCGGAGATTTCGGCGAAGAAAAGCGACGTCCCGATCGACACCATCGCCAACCCGCCACGGATCCAGCCGAGCAGCGCCGATGCGAACGCGATCAGCCGGCGCGAGATGCCCGAGGCGTTCATGATCGCACCCGACAGGAT
>JBDTNP010000100.1:0-7027 GCA_039933695.1 Betaproteobacteria bacterium
GCGGCGCGATCGCCTCGATCCTGTTCAACATTCCCGGCGAGCCCTGGTCGGTCGCGACCACCTTCGACGGTTATCCACTCGCGCAAAAGGGGCGCGCCGGCGAAGCGCTGACCGCATCGTTCACCTCGTCGTTCGTCGGCGCCTTCGTCGCCGTGCTGATGATCACCTTTCTGGCGCCGGTGATCGCGCGCTTCGCGCTCCAGTTCGGGCCTCCGGAGTTCTTCTCGGTGTACCTGCTGACCTTCTGCAGCTTTGTCGGCATGGGCAAAGGCTCCCCGTGGAAGATCATCATTTCGATGATGATCGGTTTCGCCCTGTCTACGGTCGGCATCGACATCGTCACCGGGCAGCTACGCCTGACGTTCGGCTTCCCCAGCCTGATGAAGGGCTTCGACTTCCTGATCGCAGTGATCGGCCTGTTCGGGATCGGCGAGATCCTGTTGTCGATGGAGGAAGGGCTGGCATTTCACGGCGTACCTGCCAAGATCAATCCCAAGGTCGTGTTCGAGACCTGGCGGAAGCTGCCGAGATACTGGATGACCTTCATACGCAGCACCGCGATCGGCTGCTGGATGGGCATCACGCCGGGCGGCGCGACGCCGGCGTCGTTCATGAGCTACGGCGTGGCCAAGAAGATGTCGAAGAACGGCGACAAGTTCGGTACCGGCGTGCTGGAGGGTGTGGTGGCGCCGGAGACCGCGGCGCATGCCGCCGGAACGAGCGCGCTGCTGCCGATGATCACGCTCGGAATACCGGGTTCGCCGACTGCCGCGGTGCTGCTCGGCGGCCTGTTGATCTGGGGCCTGCAGCCGGGACCGCTGCTGTTCGCCGAAAAGCCCGACTTCGTCTGGGGACTGATCGCCAGCATGTACCTGGGCAACGTCGCGGGGCTGATCGTCGTCCTGAGTCTGGTACCGCTTTTCGCGGGGATCCTGCGCATCCCGTTCTCGATTATCGCTCCGGTGATCGTCGCGATCTGCGCGATCGGCGCCTACACGGTCAACAACGCGATGCAGGACATCTGGTTCATGCTTGGCTTCGGCGTCCTCGGCTACCTGTTCAAGAAGCTCAACTATCCGCTGGCGCCGATGGTGTTGGCGCTGGTGCTCGGCAACAACGCCGAAAACGCGTTTCGCCAGGCCATGCTGATGTCCCAGGGTGACATGACCATCATGTGGTCGAACTGGCTGGTGGGCAGCATCACCACGCTCGCGGTGGTCATGCTGTTCTGGCCGCTGATCTCCAAGGTCCTCAAGAAGGTCATTCCGGCCAAACCGGACAAGCTGTCCGAAGAGCGACCGGTCGAATAGCGGCACTGCCCCCGGGCGGCGATTGCGCCGGAAACGACGCGGCAGCGCTGCGGTTCGCCGCGACGACGACGCACTGCCGCGCGGGGCCTCG
The DNA here is from genome assembly GCA_039933695.1 of Betaproteobacteria bacterium. Lineage (GTDB taxonomy): Bacteria > Pseudomonadota > Gammaproteobacteria > Burkholderiales > Casimicrobiaceae > PALSA-1003. The sequence continues at coordinate 1,402 of JBDTNP010000100.1, forward strand.
GCAGCAACTACAATCACGCTGGTGAACGCCAACCTTTACGCGCTGCTGCGCAGCCATTTTGCCGAGCATCTCGAGCAGCCCTGCGTGCTGATTCCGGGCGGCCCGGTCATTCACTACGATGACCTCGATGCCGTCTCGGCGCGCATCGCGCACGCGTTACTCGCCGCCGGCTGCGCGCCCGGCGATCGCGTCGCCGTTCAGACCGACAAATGCTGGCAGCAGCTGGCGCTGTATCTGGCCTGCCTGCGCGCGGGCCTGGTGTACCTGCCGCTGAACACCGGATATCGCAAGGCCGAGCTCGCCTATTTCTTCGGCGACGCCGAGCCGCGCGTCATCGTCTGCGCTCCCGCCGATGCCGCCGACATCGCTACGCTGCGCACCGACGCGACGGTGCTGACCCTTGCGGGCGACGAGGGCAGTCTGCTCGCGCGCGCGCGCGACCACCCGTCGGAGTTCGACACCGTCGTCTCGGCCCCGGGCGATCTCGCGGCGCTGCTCTATACCTCGGGAACGACCGGCCGCTCGAAGGGGGCGATGCTGACGCACCGCAATCTCGCCACCAACGCGCTTGCCCTGGTCGAGCACTGGGCCTTTACGCGCGGCGACGTGCTGCTGCACGCTTTGCCGCTGTTTCATGTGCACGGCCTGTTCGTCGCCTGCCACTGCGTGCTGCTGTCGGCCGGCCGGATGCTGTGGCTGCCGAGATTCGACGCCGCGGAAGTAGCGAGGCTCTTGCCGCACGCGACGGTGATGATGGGCGTCCCGACCTATTACTCGCGCCTGCTTGCCGACCCCGCATTCGACGCCGGGGCCTGCCGCACGATCCGCGTGTTCATCTCCGGCTCGGCGCCGCTGCTGCCGGAAACGTTCAACGCCTTTGCCGCGCGTACCGGACAGACGATCGTCGAACGCTACGGCATGACCGAAACCGGCATGAATACGTCCAATCCGCTCGACGGCGAGCGCCGCTGCGGCAGCGTCGGCCTGGCGCTGCCCGGCATCAGCGTGCGCGTCGCCGCGGCCGACGGTGCAATTTGCGCGCCGGGCGCAGTCGGCGATATCGAAGTCAAGGGGCCGAACGTGTTTCCCGGCTACTGGCGGATGCCGGATCGAACCCGAGAGAATTTCACCGACGACGGTTACTTCCGGACCGGTGACGTCGGGCAGACGGCTGCCGACCGCTACTTGAGCATCGTCGGCCGGGCCAAGGATTTGATCATCACCGGAGGCCTCAACGTCTACCCAAAAGAAATCGAGGAAAGGATCGACGCGCTGCCGGGCGTCGCGGAGTCGGCGGTGATCGGCGTCGCCGATCCGGATTTCGGCGAGGCCGTCACCGCCGTCGTCGTCGCGAAACCCGGGCATCTGCTGCGCGAAGCGGACATTGTCGCCGCGCTGAGGCGGGAAATAGCGGGGTTCAAGGTGCCCAAGCGCGTACACGTGGTCGGCGAGCTGCCGCGCAACGAGATGGGCAAGATCGAAAAAAACGTGCTGAGAGAGCGCTACGCCCGAACGGAATCGTGATCGGCGATCTACAGGTGCAACGCCGCGGCGTCGGGGCCGACTTCGGTCGCCGCCGACTGGCGCTTAGGCGTGGCATGTCGCGCGGGCGCGGCCGCCGGGGCAGCGAAGGTTGCGGTGATCCTGGTTCCCGACGTCGCGCCCGACTGGACGCTCAGGACGCCGTTGTGCCGCTCCACCACTTCCTTGACGATCGCGAGCCCGAGGCCCGAGCCGTCTCCCGGCGTTCCTTCGATCCGGTAAAAACGCTCGAACACCTTGCTGCGCGCATCTTCGGGAATGCCCATGCCGTTGTCCTCGACGCTCAGGTAGGGACGTCCGCCGTCATCGGTCCCCGACCGAACCGTCACCGCTCCGCCCGGCGGCGTATAGCGCAAGGCGTTGTCGACCAGATTGTGCAACAACTCGGACAGCAGCAGCGGATTGCCCGAGACAATCGCGTTCTCGAGCACGAAGCCGAGATCGATGTTGCGGGCGATCGCGCGCGGCACCCATTCCTGCGCGGCGGCGTCGCCGATCTGGCGCAAGTCAAAAAACTGGGCGTCGCGCCCGCTAGCGCCGCCCGCCTCGGCCCGGGCGAGGGCGAGCAGTTGCGTGGCAAGATGGCTCGCCCGCATGGTTGCCACGTGCATGCCCTCGATCTCGCTTCTCACAACGGGAGCCAGGTCGCGTCGCAGCAATAGCTCCAGGTGCATCTGCAGACCGGCCAGCGGCGTGCGCAGCTGGTGGGCGGCGTTGGCGAGGAATCGCTGCTGAACGCCGCTGGCCTCGCGCATCCGTCCGAGCAGCTTGTTGAAAGCCTTGACGGCGGGAGCGATCTCCGCCGGGGCGCCCGTCTCCGTAAGCGGCCGAAGATCGTTCGGACCGCGTCCGAGCAGCTCGCCGCGGATTCGCGCCAGCGGAGCCACACCGTGCTTGACGCCCGTCCAGGCGAGGGCCACGGCGGCGAACGCGATGAGAAGCGTCGGGGCCAGCTCTGCGGCCAGAATTTCCCAGATCAGGCGGTGCCGCTTGGAAAGCGTTTCACCGACCTGCACGCTGAATCCGCTGTCGGTCCGCAGCGCTGCGATGCGCACCGGCTCGCCGCGATAGACGCCGTCGAAGAACCTGCGCTCCCCGTCGCGCAGCGCCGGGGCGGCGTTCAGCTCGTCGGTGCCGGCAATGACTGCCCCGTCGGCGGCGCGAATCTGGAAGACCATCGAATCGATGTGATCGTACATCAGCGCTTCCTGCGCCTGCATCAGCAGGTCGAGATGCGGGCCGTCGGCGCCGATGCGAATGTTCTCGGCCATGTCCAGGGCGGGGTCGAGCAGCGAGCGGTCGTACGCCGACGTGGCCACGCTCAGGGCGACCCCGTAGGTCAGCACGCCGCCGCAAAGCACCAGGAACAGCAGCGACGGGATCAGAAAAAACAGCAGGCGGCGGCGAATGCTGCGCGCGCCGGGCCTGGCGTCAGGCATCGAGCTGCTCCCACAGGTAGCCGAACCCGCGGACCGTGCGTATGTGCATTCCGGCTGTTTCGATCTTCGCGCGCAGGCGCGAAACGTAGACCTCGATCGTATTGATCGACAGGTGCTCGTCGTAGTTGAACAGCTGCTGGCCGATGAACTCCTTGCTGAGGACCCGTCCGGGGCGCGTCAGGAACAGCTCGAGCAGCGCCCATTCGCGCACGGTGAGGTCGACTGCGACGCCGTTGGCGGTCACGCGCTTGCCCTCGATATCTATCGACAGGGCGCCGATAACGATCGGGCCCGCAGGCAGCGAGGTTCGCCGCAGCAACGCCCTGACGCGAGCTTCGAATTCGGTCAGCGAAAAAGGCTTGGTCAGGTAATCGTCGGCGCCGAGATCGAGTCCGCGCACGCGGTCCTCGACCGCGTCCCGCGCGGTCAAAACCAGAACGTTCGTTTGCGAACGGCGCTGCCGCAGTCTGCGCAGCACCTCGAAACCGTCGATGTCAGGCAAGCCGATGTCGAGAACCAGAAGTTCGTACGGCGTCGCCCGCAGCGCGCTATCCGCGCCCATCCCGTTCTTTACCCGGTCGACGCCGTGCCCCGCTTTGGTCAACAACCGCGTGAGACCTTCGGCGAGCAGAGCATCGTCCTCGGCGACAAGTATGCGCATGGTTTCTTCGCTCCGTGCTATTAGCGACGCTTTCTCGCCATCCCATCTTACCGACAAAGCGGCGGATCGGCCTGTCAGTTGAATGTCAGCAAAATGCCTGGATCTACGGTCAGTGCCTTTTCAGCCGCAGGCCCAAGGTCTATCGGATTCGCGCTCAACATCGGTAGAAAGGCGTCGATTCAGATGACGCGCCCTCCGAGAAGGAGACAGTTTCTGACTGAGCGCTAACAAGAACACGCGTTCCGCGAGTTCGTGATTGACCTCCCCTAATATTCTGCATACGTTATGCCGTATACCTCCAAAGTATTGCCGGATACGGAACAACCTGGTGGGAGTTTGTATGTCCAGTCGACTCTCCCACAAGACGTTGCGAAAACACGCTGCACCTCGAGTGCGTTGCGATAAAGGAGGAGCCGTAATGAAACGCTGGAAGCAATTCGCAATCGCTTCGAATGACTAGCTCAGATTTCAAGCCTCTTGTTACTCCGAACTGAGCAAACAATGGTCCTAACTTCAGGAGGAGGATAAAGCATGACTTTCCAGAAAAAGACGTTGGCTGTCGCATGTTTGCTGGCGCTTGCAGGCGCGGGAACCGCGCGTGCGGACGCCATTAGCGATCTCAAAGCACAAATGGAGGTGCTGCAAAAGCAATTGGATCAGGTGAAGACGCAACTCTACAATATGCAAGAGGAAAAAAAGAGGGAAGCGAAAGAAGCGCCCGTTGGGGGCCCCTTCATACGTACGAAGCCCGGCGATGCTCTGACCTTCCTGGTCGGCGGAGGCGAGGTCACGATTTACGGCCACGCTGACGTTTCTCTTGATGACCAGACCAGTGGGCTGAGTGGCTTTATGCACGATGGCCAGACGGTCACGGGCAGGAATGGTTGGGTTCCCGACGTCTCCAGCAACCTGTCGTACTTTGGCATTCGCGGCCAACGTCCCCTTAACAAGGATTTGAAGGCCCTTTTCCAGTTTGAAACCGAAATCGCGTATGCCGCGACACCGGGTGCTTCAGACCAGGCACCGGACGGAACTGCACAAAAGTTCAGCCTCGGATCGCGCAACAGCTTTGTCGGCCTTCAAAGCGCGACCTATGGTGCGATCAAGCTTGGTAAGACCGATACGCCGTACAAGACTTCTACCGGCCGCATGGATCCCTTTGCGAGCACTCCAGGCGACTACAACTCCATTATGGGGAATAGCGGTGGCGATAACCGCGCAGAATTTGATGCGCGCTTGCCTCATTCCGTCTGGTACGAATCGCCCAAGATGAATGGCTTTAGTTTCGGTGTCCTGGTTTCGCCCGGCCAAAACCGTAGTACAGGTAATGGACTGTATGCCCTAGGCGAACCGGATTGCGCCGGCGGCAATTCGACTGCGGGTCTGAACGGCAATAATGGTCAACCTACTTCTTGTACCGATGGTTCTTTCAATACTGCTTATAGTGTTGCAGGTTCCTATGAAGCTGGGCCACTCTATGTCACAGCTGGCTTCGAGCGCCACAACGATGTGAATCGCTCAGGTGACGAGATAGTCCCCGGGACGATCGGCATTCGGAACGAAAGCGCCTACAAGCTGGGTGTGCAATACACCTTTCCGACACATACTACTGTGAGCTTCATCGTTGAAAGACTGAAGCGGGATGCAATAACTCCCGACCTGGACGAGCGCACTCATACCGCTGAATGGGTCGCGGTGACTCAAAACCTGACCCCGTACGACGATCTGAACTTTGGCTGGGCGCACGCCGGCAGGACACCAGGACAGCCTGATCAAGGAATAGAAGACAAGTTCGGTAACCCGAACGGGCCTGGTCCATCGGATAATAAGGCTAACCTGTATTCCATTGGTCTCAAGCATCGCTTCGGCGACAAGCGAACCACAACCTACTTGACCTTTTCTCGACTGGTGAATGGCTACTGGGCGCACTATTCGCTTGGCCCGGGTGGTCACGGCCTTCCCACCAGAAATTATGTGGGCGATA
>JBDTNP010000101.1:0-6975 GCA_039933695.1 Betaproteobacteria bacterium
CCAGGCGCGTCGCCGGACCAAATAGCCGGCGGCTGCTAGTTGGCGCCGGTGGGCTCGTACGCGGTTTCGGGATAGCTGCGGAGCACGCTGTCGCCGTCGACCGTGGCCGGCTCGCCCTCCGGGTGCCGATGCTTGCTGCGCACCGCGCGGCGCAGGCTGCGGTAGAGATCGGCGTGCGATTCCTTCAGATAGCTGATGATCTCGAAATCGACGCGCTTGACCTGCGACAAGTCGATCTGCTCGACATGGACAAGGCGAAGCAACTCGCGCACCGGCTTCGGCATATCGCGGCCGCTTTCGTAACGCGATCCGCCGCTCTGCGTTACGCCGATCTGGGTCCAGAACTGCTCTTGATTAAGGCCAAGGCGGCGCCGGATTTCCCGCGGATTCAGCACTCGGTCGAACAGTTTCACAAAGACCCCATTCACGTAGTCGCAAAGGAATCGCCCGGCGCGACGATGACCGCGCCAATACCATTGGCATATTTGTAGGAATTGTTGACCAAATTGCTCGCCAATGCAAGTGCAATCGGCGGCCCCACTCTGCCGCGAGGCGGAACGCGGTTGTCCTAGACGATGCCTCTAGCGGCCAGGTAGTCGTCGTAGTTCCCCGGGTAGTGCACGACCCCGCCCGGCGCGAATTCGATGATCTGGGTGGCCAACGAGGAGACGAACTGCCGGTCGTGGCTGACGAAGATCAGCGTGCCGGTATAGCGCTCGAGTCCCAGGTTCAGCGACTCGATCGATTCCATGTCCATATGGTTGGTCGGTTCGTCCATCAGCAGAACGTTGGGCCGCTGCAGCATCAGCTTGCCGAACAGCATCCTGCCCCGTTCGCCGCCGGACAGCACGCGGACCGGCTTTGCGGCGTCATCGCCGGAAAACAAGAGCTTGCCCAGGACGCTGCGTACCGCCTGGTCGTCGTCATCGGCCCCGGCCCATTGCTGCATCCATTCCAGGACGCTTAGGTCGGAGTCGAATTCGTCGGTCTGATCCTGCGGGTAGTAGCCTAGTGCGGCCTTTTCGGCCCATTTGACGGTCCCGTCGTCGGGCTCGATCTCCCCGGCCAGCGTGCGCAGCAGCGAAGTCTTGCCGGCGCCATTGGGCCCGATGATCGCCAGGCGCTGACCGGCCTCGAGCAGCATGCTCATGTCCTCGAACAGCGGCTTGTCAAACGACTTGGCCACGCTGTTCATCTCGACCGCCTGCCGATGCAGGCGCGACTTGCCGTCGAGATCGAAACGGATATACGGATTTTGGCGGCTCGACGGCTTGATGTCCTCGACCTTGATCTTTTCGATCGCCCGCGCCCGCGACGTCGCCTGCCTCGCCTTGGACTTGTTGGCGCGAAAACGGCGGACGAATTCCTCCAGCTCGGCTATCCGGTCTTTCGCCTTGGCGTTCTGCGACAGCAGCCGCTCGCGCGCCTGCGTCGAAGCGATCATGTAGTCGTCGTAGCCGCCCGGATAGACGCGGATCGTTCCATAGTCAAGGTCCGCCATGTGCGTGCAGACGCTGTTCAGGAAGTGCCGGTCGTGCGAAATGATCACCATCGTCGACGAGCGGGCGTTCAGAACCCCTTCGAGCCAGCGGATGGTGTTGATGTCGAGGTGGTTGGTCGGCTCGTCGAGCAGCAGGATGTCCGGGTCGGCGAACAGCGCCTGCGCCAGCAGCACGCGGAGCTTGTACCCGGGCGCGACGTCTGCCATCGGGCCCTGGTGCAGATGCGCGGCCACCTCGACGCCGAGCAGCAATTCACCGGCGCGCGCCTCGGCCGTATAGCCGTCCAGCTCGGCGACCTTCGCTTCCATCTCGGCCGCGTGCAGATAATCGGCTTCGGTCGCGTCCGGATCGGCGTAGATCGCGTCGCGCTCCCGCATCGTGTTCCACAGGAGCTCGTGCCCCATCAGCACGACGTCAAGCACGCGGAGATCTTCGAAACCGAACTGATCCTGGCGAAGCTTGCCCAGCCGCTCGCCGCTGTCGAGCGCGACATTGCCCGCGGTCGGCTCGAGATCGCCGCCCAGGATTTTCATGAACGTCGATTTGCCGCAACCGTTGGCGCCGATCAGGCCGTACCTATTGCCGTCGCCGAACTTGATCGAGACGTTCTCGAACAAGGGCTTGGCGCCGAATTGCATCGTGATGTTGGACGCAGTGAGCAAGAAGATTCCGTAGGTTGTGAGCGCGTGGCTTTCGCTGGCGCGGGCAAAGCCCGCTATTTTGCTAGAATATGCGTTTGCAATCAAGGCGCGCGTTGTTTTGCCGTGCGCGCCGCGCGATCCTTTACCGATGCTCCGCTACGACCTGCACTGCCACTCGACCCACTCCGACGGCCTGCTGACGCCCGCTGCCGTTGCGGAACGCGCCGCGCTGCGTGGCGTCGACGTGTGGGCGCTGACCGATCACGACGAAGTAAGCGGGCTGCCCGAGGCGCGCGCCGCTGCGGAGGGCGCAGGCATGCGCTTCGTTCCCGGCGCCGAGCTTTCGGTCAGCTGGCGCGACGTCACTTTGCATGTCGTGGCGCTGGGCATCGATCCCGAATGCGCGTCGCTGCTCGCCGGACTGGCATCGATCCGCGAAGGCCGCTCGCATCGCGCCCGCCGCATCGCCGATTCGCTGGCGGCCGCCGGCATTCCGGGCGCGTACGAAGGCGCGATGAAATACGTGACCAGCGAGCGCCTGATCAGCCGCACGCATTTCGCGCGTTTCCTGGTCGAAACCGGCCACGCTCGCGAAACCAAGGAATGCTTCAAGCGCTTTCTGGTCAGCGGCATGCCCGGCCACGTCGAGCACGAGTGGGCGACGATGACCGAGGCGCTGGGCTGGGTCCATGAAGCCGGCGGCCAGGCGGTGCTCGCCCATCCGGCGCGTTACAAGGTCGATGCAAAGGCGATGCGCGAGCTGCTCGCCGAATTCCGGGACGAGGGCGGCGATGCGATCGAAGTCATCTCGCCGAGTCATACGCTCGAGCAGACCGCCGAATATGCGCGCCACGCGCGGACTTTCGGCCTGCTCGCCTCGAGCGGCTCCGACTATCACGGCCCCGGCGAAGGCTGGGCCGATCTCGGCGACATGCCGCCGCTGCCGGCCGGCCTCTCGCCGGTCTGGAAAGACTGGTAGGGATGCCCGGCCGGCGTACGGTATTTTTTGTTTCGGACCGGACCGGCATCACCGCCGAAATGCTCGGCAACAGTCTGCTGTCGCAATTCGAGGGCTTGAGTTTCCATCGGCAAACGATCCCTTTCGTCGACACGCCGGAAAAGATCGACGAGATCCTGCGCCGGATCGACGAGAACGCCGCGGCGGAAGGGCGCCGCCCGCTGGTGTTCAGCTCGATCGTCGACGACGCGATGAGTGCACAGCTCGGGCGCGCCAACGCGCTGGTGCTCGACCTGTTTCAGGTCTTTATCGCGCCGCTGGAGTCCGAGCTCGGCGTCAAATCTTCGCATGCGGCCGGGCGCACGCACGGCATCGCCAATAGCCTCGAGTATTTCGCGCGCATGGAGGCGATCAACTTCACGCAGGCGCACGACGACGGTGCGACGACGCGCGATCTGGCCAAGGCGCAGCTGATCCTGATCGGCGTCTCGCGGTGCGGCAAGACGCCCACCGCGCTCTACCTGGCGCTGCAGTTCGGGATACTGACCGCGAATTTCCCGCTGACGCCCGACGATTTCGTCGACAAGAAGCTGCCGGCGTCGATCCTGCCGTATCGCGACAAGCTGTTCGGCCTGACCATCGACCCCGAGCGCTTGCAGCAGATCCGCGAGGCGCGCCGCCCGGCGAGCAAGTACGCATCGCCGGAAAATTGCCGCTACGAGGTCCACCAGGCCGAAGTCCTGATGCAGCGGGAAAAGGTCGCGACGCTCGATACGACCGCCCGGTCGATCGAGGAGATCGCGACGACGATCCTGCATCGCGCCGGACTGCAGCGCCACATTTTCTAATCCAGCCCGTAAAAGCGCCGCGCGTTGCCGCCGTAAATCGCGTCGCGCTCGAGTTGGGTCAGGCCCGCGAGCAGCTCGTCGCCGGCTTCGACCCATTCGGCATAGGTCGCCGCCAGCGTGAGCACCGGCCAGTCGCTGCCCCAGATCACGCGTCCGCTGCCGAAACACTCGAGCACGTGCGCGACGTAGCGGCGCAGTGCATCGACGCTCCAGCCGCGTCCGGCTTCGGTGACGAGGCCCGAGAGCTTGCAGCAGGCGCTAGTGTGGCGCGCGATCGCCGCAAGGTCGTCGGCCCACGGCTGCCATGCACCGTTCGCGATGCCGGGCTTGGCGCAATGATCGATGACGACCGCCAGATCCGGATGGTGTTCGAGGGTTTCGAGCAAGGGCTTGAGCTCGCGCGGCTTGACCAGCGCGTCGAGCCGCAGACCCAGCGCGGGCAGCGCCGCGAGCGCGGGCTGCACTTCGGGGCGGGCGACCCACGACGGATCGGGCAGGTCGTGCAGCATCGGCCGCACGCCCTTGAGCAGCGGCTCGGCCGCGAGCGTACCGAGCGCCGCGACGGCGTCGTTGTCCGCCAGGTCGACCCAGCCGACGACGCCGCGGACCAGCCCGCCGCTTGCCTTCGCGACTTCGAGCAGGAAGCGCGTTTCGTCCACCGTCGGTGCCGCCTGCACCAGCACGGTCGCGCCGACATTTGCGCCGCGCAGCATCGGCCTCAATTCGCGCAGCATGAAATCGCGATAGATCGGCAGGAGTTCCGGCGTGGGCTTCAGCCAGGCATAATCGCCGCGCGAGAGACGCCAGACATGGTGGTGCGCATCGACCCGCATTAGAGTCTGCCTTGCGGCAGCGGCGCATCCGGCGCGACCAAGCCGCGACTGGACAGCGCCTGCCAGAACGCCGGCGGCACCGCACGGGTCGCAAACGCGCGATTCTGGTCGAATTCCGCAATCGTGCGCGCGCCCGGAATGACGCTGGCCACGGCCGGATGCGCGAGCGGAAACTGCAGCGCCGCAGCACGCAACGGAACATCGTACTCGGCGCAGACCCGTTCGATCGCCTCCACGCGCGCGACGAGATCGGCCGGCGCCGGCGCATAGTTGAAATACGGGGCGGTACCGTCGGCCGGATGCGCGCCGGTCGCCAGGATGCCGGAGTTGTACGGGCCGCCGATCACGACCGCCACGCCGCGCCGCTCGCAGAGCGGCAACAGTTCGGGGAGCGCGCTCTGGTCGAGCAGCGTGTAGCGCCCCGCAAGCAACACGATGTCAAGATCGGCGCGCGACAGCACGTCGACGCACACGCGCCAATCGTTGACGCCCAGGCCGAATCCGGCGATCGTCCCGGCTTCACGCAATTCGGTCAGCGCGGGCACCGCGCCGGTCAGTACCTCATCGTAGCGCTGCGCGTATGCCGCACCGTGGGTATCGCGATCGATATCGTGGATGTAGACGATGTCGAGCCGCGAAACACCGAGGCGCTGCAGGCTGTCGTCGATCGAGCGCAGCGTTCCGGGTCGCGAATAATCCCAGCGTTGCCGGTACGGCAGCACATCGACATAGCCGTTCTGCTCACGCGGCGCGGCGCGGTCCGGAACCAGCAGTCTTCCGACCTTCGACGAAAGAATGTACTCGTCGCGCGCGACGCCGCCGAGCGCCTTGCCGATGCGCACCTCCGAAAGGCCGTTGCCGTAATGCGGTGCGGTATCGAAATAGCCGATGCCGGATGCGCGCGCATGGCGCACCAGCGCGATCGCTTCGTCTTCGGCGACGGCGCGGAACAGGTTGCCGAGCGGCGCGCCGCCGAAGCCCAGCGGACTCGCCCGCAACCAATCCTTCAGCCCCGAGTCGAGCACGCCAGGGTCCCTGTTGGCCGGAGGTCGTCGCAATATCGTTTCGTGCCGATACCGGACGGTCGCCCGCCCGCGGTAGAATTCATGTCAGAGCCACCAGCCCTTCGCGTCGGCAGGAAAGCGACCGACATGGTGCCCACATCGCGGCCGAAGCGCAAAGCACACAAACACATCGGATCGAATGAACACGAACACCCCGCTGCAGGGCCTCTGGTGCGCGACGCTCAGCCCTCTCGATACACGCGGCGCATTCGACGCCGCGCGGCTCGCAGGCCATGCGCAGCGCCTGTTCGCGTCGGGGGTAGACGGCATCGCCCCATTCGGCACGACCGGGGAAGGCCAATCATTCTCGGTCGCCGAGCGCCGGACGGGACTCGATGCCCTGCTCTCCGCCGGCGTCGCGCCGAAGCGCATCCTGGCCGCCACCGGCTGCGCGGCGCTGCCGGATGCGATCGAGCTCACCCGCCACGCGATTTCGGCCGGATGCGCCGGTGCGCTGCTGCTGCCGCCGTTCTTTTTCAAGGACGTGAACGACGAAGGAATTTTTGCGGCGTACGCCAAGTTGATCGATGACGTCGCCGACGACCGCCTGCGACTCTACCTATATCATATCCCGCAGGTCAGCGGCGTCGGCTTGTCGGTGGCGATGGTGTCGCGGCTCGCCGCCGCGTATCCGGCCATCGTCGCCGGAGTCAAGGACAGCTCGGGGAGCTTCGACAACTCGGGCGCGCTGGTCGCTGCTCTGCCCCAGCTGTCGATTTTCGTCGGTCACGAGCCGCATCTGCCGGCCTTGCGCAAACTGGGCGGCGCGGGAACGATTTGCGGCATCGCCAATCTATATCCGCGCCTGATGCGCCGGCTCTACGACAGCTCACTCGATTCGAATCCAGACGGAGAATTGCCGCTGATCGAAAGCGTCATTGCGGCGCTGATGCGCTTCCCGATTTTCGGCGCGCTCAAATCGCTGCAGGCCGAGCTCAGCGGCGAAGAAAGCTGGCGGGCGCTGCGCGCTCCGTTGCTGCCGCTGTCCGCCGCCGACGCGCGCGCGCTCAATCAGGCCGTCGCCGCAGCCGGCATCGTTCCCGAGCGCGACGGCGCTTAAGTCCATGCTGAAGGAGACTCGCAAGTGAGCACCGTCGAGTCGGATCCCAACACCCTCGCCGCGCTGACG
>JBDTNP010000102.1:0-8187 GCA_039933695.1 Betaproteobacteria bacterium
CCCGCCGGCAGCGCCGCGGCATCGGACGCCGGCGGCGTGATTGCCGGCATATTCGGCGGCAAGTCCGACGCCGACAAGGCACGCGTAAGCGAGGCTTTGTCGCAGCTGCAGAAGATCGGCGAAGACGCCCAGAAGTCAAACACTCGCGAGGCGCCCGGTCCCAAGGCGAGCGCCGACCTCACGGCCGCCTTGAATGCGGTCGGTGCGATCGTCTCCGGCGGCAAGGATGTGCAGCCAGTCGATTTCCGCAAACTCAAGGAAATGCTGCCCGAGACGCTCGCCGGAATGAAGCGCGTGGATGCGACCGGGCAAAGCGGCGAGTCGATGGGCATCAAGGGCTCGAGCGCCACCGCGCGCTATACCGACGCCGCCGGCGCATCGCTGAACGTCGATATTTCCGACATGGGATCGCTGTCGGGGCTGGCGGGCCTCGCGTCCCGCTTCGATCCCAGCATGGAAAAGGAAACCGAGACCGGCTACGAGCGGACCAGCAAGGTCAACGGCCAGATCGTCCACGAGCGCTACGATCGCCGCGCCAAAAGCGGCGAGATCAGCATCATCCTCGCCGAGCGTTTCAACGTCGCAGTGCGCGGCAACGGCGTCGACGCGGCGACGCTGCAGGGAGCGATCAAGCAGATCGACATGGCCGGGCTCGTCGCGCTGGCGAAATAGGGTCCCGGCAGCCTGTCTTCAGCGCGCGACATTTCATGCGGCTGCCGGCGAAGCAGCGCCCGCCGCCGCGGCGCAAAAAAAGGCCTGAACCGCCGGCCTCAGCGCGCCGCGAGCAGATGCGCTGCCAGCTCGGCGAATCCGGCACCGGCTTCGCGCACGGTCATGTAGGCCGGAGGCGTTGCGATGCGGCCGGCAAACGCACGCACGTTGGCGACGCCGACCGAGTATGGAAAATGCTCGAACATCGGCGCGTCGTTCGGCGAATCGCCGACGAAAATGAAGCGGTCGCGCTCGGCATCGACGTCGATATCGAATTCATCGCGGAGCAAGGTCCGCGTCATTGCCAGCTTGTCGTAAGCACCGAACCAGCCGTTGACGTGGATCGAGCTCACCTTGGCGGTCATGCCCGCTGCGCGCATCAGCGCGATGATCCGGTCGATCGCGCCGTCCGGCAGACGCGGCACGTCTTCGCAGAAGTCGATCGCGAGATCGCTTTCGCGGTACGGCTGATCCGAGGCAAGGGCTGCGCCGGGCACTTCGCCCAGGATCGTCTCGGCGACCTCGGCAACTCGTTGCCGGTTGGCGGCGCGCTCGGCCTCGGTCGCGGCATAACGCTTGCGCAGCCTGCCCGCGCCTTCGTCATGAAGCATGTACAGGGCCCCGTTCTCACCGACGACCGCATCGACCGGCCACATGCGCGCGATGTGGTCGCACCAGCCGGCCGGACGTCCGGTGATCGGTATCAGCAGCAGTCCCGCGGCGCGCAGGTTTTCCATCGCCGCGTAGGCCTCGGCGGTGATTCTCCCGCGGGTCGACAGCGTGTCGTCGATATCGGCCAGGACTCCGCGCATCGCCGCGCGCACGGCGAGCGGCATCGAAGCCAGCGGCCGCATCGCCGCGCTCAAGCGGGCGCGCCGCTAGCGCGGAGTTGGCGCAAGTAAGCGGCGACCGCGTCGCGCTCGTCGGCGCGCAAATGGAGGGCGCTTTTGGTTCTCCGCCATAGCACGTCGTCCGCCTCGATTGCCCATTCCTGCGCGACCAGGTAATCGATTTCGGCGGCGTACAGCGTGTGGCCGAAATGCGCGCCGAGATCGGCCGGGGCGCGAGCGTCGCCCAGTACGATCGGCGTCCGCGTGCCATGCCGGCGAACCAGCGCAGCAAGCAAGCCGGCCGGCAGCCCACTATAGCGGGCGGCGAGCGCTCGCTCGTACGCGGCGAGCCCTCCGGACGGCAAGTCTCCGCCCGGCAGCGGCTGGCGATCGGTCCAGCTGGCACGCATTTGCGGGAAAAAGCGGCGCAGCTGCCCGAGCGCGTGCTCGGCGAGCTTGCGGTAGGTCGTGATCTTGCCGCCAAAGACCGACAACAGCGGCGCGCGGCCGTCCGGGGCGTCGAGCTTGAGCACGTAATCGCGTGTGATCGCCGACGGGTCTTCCGAGCCGTCGTCGTAGAGGGGTCGCACGCCACTGTAGGTCCAGACGATGTCAGCCGCGCCGATCGGCCGCGCCAGATAGGCGTTCGCGATCGAGCAGAGGTAGTCGATCTCGTCGGCCGAAATACGCGGCGCGTCGTACTCGACGACGGGAACGTCGGTCGTGCCGATCAGCGAGAACTCCTGCTGAAACGGGATGATGAAAACGATTCGGTTGTCGGAATTCTGCAGGATGTAGGCGTGCGGCTCGGCGTGCACGCGCGGTACCACGATGTGGCTGCCCTTGACGTGCCTGACGTCGGCGCGAATCGAGTCCGGGCTGATCTGGTCGAGCAGGTCCTTGACCCAGGGCCCCGCGGCGTTGACCAGCGCGCGCGCCAGCACATCCTCGCACCGGCCGGCGCCGTCGACCAGCGTCGCGCGCCATAAGCCGTTCTCGCGGCGGGCCGCGGCGAGCCGCGTCCGCACGCGGACATCCGCGCCCAGCTCGCGTGCCGCGATCGCATTGAGGACGACCAGCCTCGCGTCGTCGACCCGAGCGTCCGAGTAGACGAATCCTTTGTGGAAGCTGTCCTTGAGTCCGGCGCCCCATTTGCTTGCGCCAAGGTCGACGCCGAACGACGAGGGCAAAGTCTTCCGGCCGCCGATGTGGTCGTACAGGAACAAGCCGGAGCGGATCATCCAGGCCGGCCGCAGATGCGGCTCGTGCGGCAGCACGAATTGCAGCGGCTCGATGATGTGCGGCGCCAGCTTGAGCAGCACCTCGCGCTCGGACAGCGATTCGGCGACCAGGCGAAACTCGTAGTGCTCGAGATAGCGCAGGCCCCCGTGGATCAGCTTGGTGCTCCACGACGAGGTGTGCGAGGCGAGATCGTCCTTTTCCGCCAGCAGCACCGACAGGCCGCGGCCGGCGGCGTCGCGCGCTATGCCGGCGCCGTTGATGCCGCCGCCGATGACGGCGAGATCGTAAATCGCAGGTGGAATAGCGTTCATTCTGGCTTCGCGGGCCCGCCATTCTAGCGCAGCGGACGGCGCGCACCGATTGCGCTAAGATCGCGCATCGAAGTCCACCCGCGAGAGACCGATGAACATCGTGCCCGAAGTTGCTTCTCTCGACACCGAGATGCGCGATTGGAGGCACCATATTCATGCGCACCCGGAAACCGCGTTCGAGGAAACGGCGACGAGCGCATTCGTCGCGGGCAAGCTCGAAGCGATCGGGCTGGACGTGCATACCGGGCTCGCCAGAACCGGCATCGTCGGTGTGCTTCGCTGCGGACGCGGCAACGATGCGATCGGGCTGCGCGCCGACATGGACGCGCTGCACATCGCCGAACGCTCGGGCGTCGCCTATGCGTCGCGACACGAAGGCAGGATGCACGCCTGCGGCCACGACGGCCACACGGCGATGCTGCTCGGGGCCGCCAAGGCGCTGGCGCGGCGACGGCGCTTCGACGGCACCGTGTACTTCATCTTCCAGCCGGCCGAGGAGAACGAAGGCGGAGGGCGGGTGATGGTCGAAGAGGGGCTGTTCGACAAGTTTCCGATGCGCGCGGTGTACGGCATGCACAACTGGCCGCGCAAGCCCCTCGGCTCGTTTGCGATGCGGCCGGGCCCGCTGATGGGGGCGTACGACATCTTCGAGATCGTCGCGACCGGCAAGGGCGCGCACGCGGCAATGGCTTACATGGGTAAGGACCCGATGCTGTTCGTCGCCCAGACGATCAACGCGCTGCAGACGATCGTCGCGCGCAACCTCCATCCGCTCGCGGCCGGCGTGGTCAGCGTGACGCAGGTTCACGGCGGCGACACCTGGAACGTGATCCCGCAGGAAGTGGTGCTGCGCGGGACTGTCCGCACGTTCGATCCAGCCGTGCAGGACCTTATCGAGCAGCGGATGCGCACGATCGTCGCCGGCGTCGCCGCGACCTTCGAGATGAGCGCGACCGTGCGCTACGAGCGGCGCTATCCCGCGACGGTCAACGCCGAAAACGAGACGCGGCACGCGCTCGCTGCGGCGACGGCGGTGGTCGGCGCCGAACACGTCGAGACCGATCCGACGCCGGAAATGGGCAGCGAGGACTTCGCGTTCATGCTGCAGGCGAAGCCTGGCTGCTATGTCTGGCTGGGGGCAGGCAGCGGACCCGACACGCACAATATTCACAGTCCGCAGTACGATTTCAACGACGACGCGCTGCCGATCGGCGCGAGCTACTGGGTAACCCTGGTCGAGCAACAGCTGGCGGCTGTCGCCGCGCAGAAGGCGGCATAGGCGCGGGTCAGCCGGCTTCAAGCGCGGCGAGCGTATGCCGCGCGATCATCGACTCCTCGTCGGTCGGAATCACCCAAGCGGAAACGTGGCTGCCTTCGCCGCTGATCCTGGGGCCGCCGGCCGCGTTCGACGGTTCGTCCAGCGTGATGCCGAGCCATTGCGCGTCCAGACAGATCCGCTCCCGGATCGGCGCCGCATGCTCGCCGATGCCGCCGGTGAACACGATGGCATCGATGCCGCCCAGCGCGGCGGCCAGCGAGCCCAGCTCGCGCCTGACTCGGTAGCAGAACAGCGCGATCGCGAACGCCGACTTGGGGTCGTCGCGCGAAAGCAGCGTGCGCATGTCGCTCGAAACGCCGGATACGCCGAGCAGGCCCGATTGGTGGTAAAGGAGCCTTTCGATTGCGCGCGCGTCCATCTCGAGCTCGTTCAGAAGGTAGAGCACGACCCCGGGATCGAGCGAGCCTGCGCGGGTTCCCATCAGCAGACCGTCGAGCGCGGTGAATCCCATCGTGGTGGCGATGCTCTTGCCTGCTCTCATCGCACACATGCTGGCGCCGTTGCCGAGATGCGCGACGACGACCCGTCCGCGCGCCGCCGCAGCGTCGAAGCGCGGAAACACATCAGCGACGTATTCGTACGACAGGCCATGGAAGCCGTAGCGACGGACGCCGCGCTCGGTGATCTCCGGAGGCAGGCCAAACGCACGTGCAACCGGCTCCTGCGTACGGTGAAACGCGGTGTCGAAGCAGGCGACTTGCGGCAGCATCGGTGCACGCTCGGCGATGACTCGCACCGGCGCCAGATTGTGGGGTTGATGCAACGGCGCCAGCGGCACCAGCGCTTCGAGCCTCGCCAGGACTGCGGCGTCGATACGCACCGGCGCGCCGAACTCCTCGCCGCCGTGCACGACGCGGTGTCCGACGGCGGCAAGCGCGCGCTGCCCCTGCTCCTGCTGGACGAAGTCGAGCACGTGGGCGACCGCGCCGTCATAGCCGAGCGCGTCGCGATCGCGCCAGTCGCGCTGCTGCACGATCCGGTCCTGCGCGTCGCGGGCCGCGAAAGATGGCGTGGTGGTGAGACCCTCGATCTGGCCGCGCAGCAGCCGCCGCGGACCGGCGGCGTTGCTGGCGTACAAGGTGAATTTCAGGCTCGACGATCCCGCGTTGAGCACCAGGATCGCGCCGGTCATCGCTATCGCGCCAAGCTCGCGGCCAAGGCGCGCCTAGCAGACGCTGCTGCGTGCGCTAACCACGGCCCCGGCGCAGCTTGCGAATCGCCGCGAGCTGCGCCAATGCGCCGGCGAGCTCGGCTTCGGCACGCGCGACGTCTTCCTTCGATGCCTTGTTCTGCATCGCCTGTTCTGCCGCCTGTTTGGCCTGCAGCGCCTTGGCCTCGTCGAGGTCCTTGGCACGGATCGCCGTGTCCGAGAGCACCGTCACGACATCGGGCTGGATCTCGAGATAGCCGCCCTGGACAAAAACGATCTGCTCTTCGGCTTGCCCCGGAACCTTGATCCGCACCTCGCCCGGCTTGATCTGCGTGATCAGCGGCGTGTGCTTCGGGTAGACGCCGAGCTCGCCCATCACGCCGGGGAGGACGACGAACTCAGCTTCGCCCGAATAGATCGACTCTTCGGCGCTGACGACATCGACGTGGATCGTGTTGGCCATTGCCGTCCTATTGCAGCGTCTTCGCTTTTTCGACGGCTTCCTCGATGCCGCCGATCATGTAGAAGGCCTGCTCGGGGAGATGGTCGTATTCGCCGTCGACGATCGCCTTGAAGCCGCGGATCGTGTCCTTCAGCGACACGAACTTGCCCGGCGACCCGGTGAACACCTCGGCGACGAAGAACGGCTGCGACAGGAAGCGCTGGATCTTGCGCGCCCGCGCCACCGCCAGCTTGTCCTCGGGCGAGAGCTCGTCCATGCCCAGGATCGCGATAATGTCGCGCAGCTCCTTGTAGCGCTGCAAAGTCTGCTGCACGCGGCGCGCGGTCGTGTAATGCTCCTCGCCGACGACGTTGGGGTCGAGCTGGCGCGAGGTCGAGTCCAGCGGGTCGACGGCAGGGTAGATCCCGAGCGCGGCGATGTCGCGCGACAGCACGACCGTCGAGTCCAGGTGGCCGAACGTCGTCGCGGGCGATGGGTCGGTCAGGTCGTCGGCGGGCACGTAGACCGCCTGGATCGATGTGATCGATCCGGTCTTGGTCGACGTGATGCGCTCCTGGAGCGCGCCCATCTCGGCGGCCAAGGTCGGTTGGTAGCCTACCGCCGACGGCATGCGGCCGAGCAGCGCCGACACTTCGGTACCGGCCAGCGTATAGCGGTAGATGTTGTCGATGAAGAACAGGATGTCGCGGCCTTCATCGCGAAAGTATTCGGCCATTGTCAGGCCGGTCAGCGCGACGCGCAGCCTGTTGCCGGGCGGCTCGTTCATCTGACCGTAGACCATCGCCACCTTGTCGAGGACGTTCGAATCCTTCATCTCGTGGTAGAAATCGTTGCCCTCGCGCGTGCGCTCTCCGACGCCGGCGAACACCGAGTAGCCCGAATGCTCGGTCGCGATATTGCGAATCAGCTCCAGCATGTTGACCGTCTTGCCGACGCCGGCGCCGCCGAACAGTCCGACCTTGCCGCCCTTGGCGAACGGACAGACCAGGTCGATGACCTTGATCCCGGTTTCCAGGAGCTCGGTCGAAGGCGACAGTTCCTCGAATGTCGGCGCGTCGCGGTGGATCGACATCGTCTTTTCCGCGCCGATGGGGCCGGCCTCGTCGATCGGCCGGCCGAGCACGTCCATGATCCGGCCGAGCGTCTTCGGACCCACCGGCACCATGATCGGCCCGCCGGTGTTGCGGATCTTCATCCCGCGGCGCAGGCCGTCGGACGAGCCCAGGCAGATCGTGCGCACGACGCCGTCGCCCAGCTGCTGCTGCACTTCGAGCGTCAATTCGCTCCCTTCGAGCGTCAGCGCATCGTAGATCTTCGGCAGATTGTCGCGCGGAAATTCCACGTCGATCACCGCGCCGATGCATTGAACGATGTTACCTTCAGTCATGATGCTTCCTTCGGATCGAATTCGATTGGTCGGCGTCAAACCGCCGCCGCACCTTGAAGATTTGGTCTCGCCATAACGTTCGCTCCGCTCACGTTAGTCTCGCCCGATCTTCCCGCCGGCGCGTCAAACCGCCGCCGCACCGGCGACGATCTCCGACAGTTCCTTGGTGATCGCCGCCTGACGAGTCTTGTTGTAGATCAGCTGCAACTCGTCGATGATCGTCAGCGCGTTGTCCGACGCGGCCTTCATCGCCACCATCCGCGCGCTCTGCTCGGAGGCGATGTTCTCGTTCACCGCCTGGTAGATCACCGACTCGATATAACGCGTCAGCAGCCCGTCGAGCACGGTTTTCGCGTCCGGCTCGTAGATGTAGTCCCAGGGAAATGCCCGCTTCTCGGTGTCGTCGCCGAGATCCGCGGTCGGCAGGACCAGGCTGGCCACCGGCGTCTGCTTCATCGTATTGTCGAAGCGGGTCGCGACCAGGTGCAGCTCGTCGATCTTGCCGTCGATATACGCATCGAGCTGCACCTTGACCGGCCCGATCAGCTTGTCGAGCTGCGGGCGATCGCCGACGTTGACGACCTGCGAGACCACATTGGCCTTGATCCGGTGCATGAAGCCGAGGCCTTTGTTGCCGATCGCGGTGACCTGCACACCGATGCCCTTCGCCTGCCAGGCCTTGATGCTGGTCAACGCCAGGCGCAGCACATTGGTGTTGAGGCCGCCGCACAGGCCCTTGTCGGAGGTGACCACG
>JBDTNP010000103.1:0-3628 GCA_039933695.1 Betaproteobacteria bacterium
TTCAATCCGACCCGCCGCCCGGCGCCGCCGGCGACGGCAAGCAGCGAAGGCGAAAAGAAAGTGCAAAGCGGTCAGTTCGTCCTGACGGGCACGACGCTGGCCGGGGATCGCAGCATCGCGTTTCTGAAGGAAGTCGCCGGCGGCAAGGCGCGCACGGTGCGCCAAGGAGACAAGATCAACGGGATGCTGGTCGCGGAGGTGCTGCCCGATCGGGTGCGCTTCACCCAGGGCGGTGAGTCCGAGGAATTGATGCTCAAAGTCTCGCCGGGGCCGAAGACCACGGTCGCAGCAGCGCCACCGGCAGCGCAGGCCGTCCCGCCGCGACGCGCGGGTGCCGCCGCTCGACGCGCGGCCGCCGCCGCCGGCGAGGGCCAGCAACCGGGCGCGCCGCCCCAGACCGGCCGCAGCGCGCGCGCAGCAGCCAAGGCGGCCGCCGAAGCAGCCAATCCGGGCCACACCGGTGCCAATGCTCCGCCGGCGGGCAACACGCCAACCGATGCGTGGGGCCAGGTCTATCAACGCATGCAACGCGGCAACGCGCATACCAAATGACGTTTGCGCTTGCGCATAGTGCGACGCGGAAGGCCCCGCCTGCCGACCGCGGCGAGGCCCATTCATCGGCAACGGAAACCGGACGGCGCTCGACAGAGCGCCTGGGACAACAACAATGATCAATCGCTTATCAGCGCCGGGCACGATCCTGGCAGCCATCGTCCTCCTCACGGGCTGCGCGACGAACTATCGCCCGGACAGAGGGATGGAAAGCCTGCCGTCGGCACCGCTGAAAAGCGCGGCAAGCGTTGGCGATGCGACGACACTTCCTCGCGGGCCGTTGCCCGAGGGCACCGAAACCACCAAGGTGTTCAAGGGCACCGGCATATTGGTCAAAGGACAGCAGCCCGGCGGCGCGCTGCCCGCGGCATCGCCGGGCGCGGTCGCGAGCGGACCGTCGGTCACGCTCAATTTCGAAGGCGCCGAGCTGCGCGAGGTCATTCGCAATATCCTGACCGACATCCTCGGCGAGTCGTACACGATCGATCCGGCGGTCGGCGGCACGGTAACCATACGCACCACATCGGGCATTCCGCGGGAGGCGCTGCCGGCGACGCTGGAAATGATCCTTCGCTCGAACGGCGCGACGATGATCAAGGAGGGCACGATCTGGAAGGTCGTACCGGCGGCGACAGCCGTCCGCGGCAACATCACGCCGCAGCTCGGCAACACCTCGCGAGCCCTTCCTCCCGGTTTCAGCGTCCAGATCGTGCCCCTCAAGTACGTCGGCGTGCGCCAGATGATGGCGATCCTCGAGCCGTTCCAGAAGGATGCGACGACCATACGCGCCGACGACCTGCGCAACATGCTGATCGTCTCGGGGACCGAGCTCGAGCTGAAGCACATGCTCGAAACCATCGACATGTTCGACGTCAACTGGCTGGCCGGCATGTCGGTCGGCCTGTTCACGCTGCAGAGCGCCGATGTCAAGACGGTCGTGGCCGAGCTGGACAAGGCGATGGGACCGGCGGACAAGAGCCCGTTGGCGGGCATCCTGCGCGTGATCCCCATCGAGCGGATGAATGCGTTGCTGGTCGTCACGCCGCAGCCGGCGTACCTCGAGGAAGCGAAAAAATGGATCGACCGGCTGGACAAGGGCGACGCCGGCGGCGGCGTTCGCTTTTACGTCTATCAGGTGCAGAATAGCCGCGCCGAGCGCATCGGCCCGCTGCTGCAGCAGGCGTTCACCGGCCGCACCACCCAGCAGACGACGGCCGGTCCGCCGACGTTGGCGCCGGGCACGCCGGCGGGGACCATCGTCTCGCCGCCGAGCTTTCAGGCTCAGCCTTCGTCGGCCGTCCCGATTCCGGCGCAGCCGCAGACGACGATCGTCCAGCAGCAGGGCACGCAGCCGCCCCCCGGCGGGCCGGTCGCACAGGCGGTGGCCCGGGCGCTGGCCAACACGCCTGTCGCTGCCGACGGCAGCGTCGGCGTCGTGCGCAACGTCCAGGTAGTCGCCGACAAGGACAACAACACCATCCTGATCGTCGCCACCCCGGCCGAGTACGCGGTCATCGAGGCGGCGCTGAAAAAGCTCGACGTGCCGCAGCGCCAGGTTCTGATCCAGCTGACGATCGCCAAGGTAACGCTGACCGACGACCTGTCGTTCGGCGTCGACTGGCTGTTTCGCGGCGGCGCGCCGTCGGGACGCGGCAGCGGCGGCAACTTCAATTCCACCAAGACCCCATTCAATCCGCAGCCGACGTCGACGACGACGACCAGCACCGTAGGCCTGGCGCTGCAGACGGGATTCAACTATATCCTGAACAGCGCAAGCTTCCCCGGAGGTATTCAGGCGGTGCTGCACCTGCTGGACAGCTACGGCAGCACCCGGGTCATCTCCAACCCGCACCTGTCGGCACTGGACAACCAGAAGGCGACGATCAAGGTCGGCGACCGGATCCCGATCCCGCAGCAGACCTTCGTCGGGAGCGCAACGACGGGGACGGTGAACAACGCCTTCACCACGACCTCGCAGTACGTCGACACCGGCGTGCTGGTCCAGGTCACGCCCCACATCAACGCCGGCGGCCTGGTCACGCTGGAGGTCTCCGCCGAGGTCAGCAATCCGGGCAATCCTGCTAACCCCGGCGACGCGCCGCCGATCAGCACGCGGTCGGTCCAGACGCTCCTCGCCGTCCCGTCCGGGCAGACGATGGTCATGGGGGGTCTGATCACCGAAAACAAGCAAAACACCTCGAACGGGTTGCCGCTGATCTCCCGCGTGCCGGTTCTGGGCGGTTTGTTCGGCAACCAGGACCTGAAGAACAATCGGACCGAACTTATCCTTTTCATCACCCCGCAAGTGCTCGAATCGGAGAGCGATTACCAGCGCGTCCTCGAGGATTTGAGGCGCAAGATGGAGCAGATCGAAGACGTCTTCCCCCGGCCCAAGCTTGTCCCTGAAGCCCCGGTTAGCCGGAAAACGTCTCCAAATGACGACGGACTTCATGTTGCACGCGTGCAACAGCGGGGGACCTCTTGATAAATCGGGAGTAAACCGATTGACGATACAGGGTGATTTATTTAGTCTTGGCTCGACGATTACGGCGCTGCAGCGCCGGGACGCCCGGGTTGATCCCGGCATAATTGAGGTCCCGGCAGCGGGAAATCAGCAGCAGATGCGATCAACGATTCAGAAGCATACGGAAGCACGGCCGGCAAGATTAGAGCGTCGCGAGGGGCCGAAACGGCTGGCGGCGCTCTTGGCGGCAGGTGCGGTGGCAACGATGGCGTTGGGCGGATGCGCGGGCATCGCCGGTTTTGGAATCAGCAAGGATTCGGATCCGACGGCCAAGCAGAAGGTGGTGGCGCAGCGGGCCGAGGCGCGCTGGCAGTCGCTGATCAAGGGTGATCTCGACGCCGCGCACGCCTACCTGAGCGAGGGCTCGAAGGCGACGACGCCGCTGGACGT
The DNA here is from genome assembly GCA_039933695.1 of Betaproteobacteria bacterium. Taxonomy (GTDB): domain Bacteria; phylum Pseudomonadota; class Gammaproteobacteria; order Burkholderiales; family Casimicrobiaceae; genus PALSA-1003. The sequence goes on from JBDTNP010000103.1 coordinate 3,467, forward strand.
GTATAAAGCCAAGATCCGGCCCGGGCTGTGGCGCCAGGCCAAGGTCGAAAAGGTGGAATGCGAGGCGGAGGTCTGCAAGGTGCAAATGCAGATCACCTTCGATCACAAGCTGATGAAAGGTATCGAAACGCCGCTGAACGAAAGCTGGATTATCGAAAAGGG
>JBDTNP010000104.1:0-3791 GCA_039933695.1 Betaproteobacteria bacterium
CTCACCTTCGGGATGTTGCTGGCGCGCAGCGGCAATATCGACGCGCATCGCGTCAACCAGACCGCGTGGGTGATGGTCAATGCGGTCCTGGTCGCGCTGATCATGATTCCCTCGATCCGCACGTTCAAGCTCGCGCATCTGTCCGACCTCGGCAACAGCGGCAACCTGATCATTGTCATCCATGCGGCGATCGGCGCACTGACCTTGATCGCGGGCCTATGGCTGCTGCTGCAGATGAACGATATCCTGCCGGCGCGCTGGCACATCCGCGGCTGGAAGACATTGATGCGCGCGACGCTGGCCGGCTACTGGACGGTCGCGCTGCTCGGCATTGCAACGTATCGCGCCTGGTACGCCTGACGCCGGCGCGCGAAGCGCTAGGTGCTGACGAGCTTGCGGTTCGCCTGCACGCTCATCAGGATGCCCAGCCCGATGAACAGGCTGATCAGCGCGGTGCCGCCGAACGACACCAGCGGGAGCGGCACGCCGACCACCGGCAGCAGGCCGCTGACCATCGCCATGTTGACGAACGCGTACGTGAAGAACATCAAGGTGATCGCGCCGGAAACCAGGCGCGTGAACATCGTCGACGCATTCATCGTGATCGCGAGCGCCCGGCCGATCAGCAGCACGTAGAGCAGCAGCAGCACCGAGACGCCGATCAGTCCGAACTCCTCGCCGAATACCGCGAAGATGAAGTCGGTATGCCGCTCCGGCAGGAAATCGAGGTGCGTTTGCGTGCCGTTCAACCAGCCTTTGCCGATCACGCCTCCCGACCCCAGCGCGATCGACGCCTGCGAGCTGTGGTAACCGGCGCCCAGCGGATCCCGGCCCGGATCGAGGAACGTCAGTATGCGTTCCTGCTGGTAGTCGTGCAGATGCGGCCAGATCAGCGGCGCGGCTGCGGCGCTCAGCGCCACCAGCCCGATGATGATCTTCCACGACAGCCCCGCCAGGTAAAGGACGTAGAAGCCGGTTGCGCCGATGATCAGCGCGGTGCCCAGATCGGGCTGGCGCCGCACCAGGACGACCGGCACCGCGATCAGCACCAGCGCGAGCGCGTAGTCGAACAGGTGAATCCGGGTCTCGCGCCGCTGGAAATACCACGCGAGCATCAACGGCAGCGCGATTTTCATCAGCTCGGACGGCTGGAAGCGCGCGATGCCGATGCTCAACCACCGTCGCGAGCCGTTGACCAGCGTTCCGCCGACGGCGACCGCGACCAGCAACGCCACGGCGATCAGATACAACGGCAGCGCGACGCGCGCCAGGCGCTGCGGAGCGATGTTGGCGATCGCCCACATCAACACCAGTGCGAAGCCGAGCGACAGCGCCTGGCTGGTCAAGCGGGCGACGCTCTGGTCGGACGCCGAGACAAGCGTGATCATGCCAACCCCGGCGATCGCCAGCGCCGCCGCCATCAGATAGCTGTCGACGCGGCGGGCGATCAGCTGCCAGATTTTGCCGAGCATCGCGCCGAGCTTTTCCATCAGTCTGACTCGTCGTCCGACTCGCGCGGCGGCTCGAGCTTCCCGGCGCCGGGCGCCGTACCCGGTTTCTGCCCGAGCAGGTAGTAATCGAGCACGATCCTCGCGATCGGCGCCGCCGCCTGCGCGCCGAATCCGCCGTTCTCGACCAGCACGGCGAGGGCGATCTTCGGCTTGTCGGCCGGCGCATAGGCTGCGTACCACGCATGATCGCGCAAGCGCTCATCGATTCGCGCCGAATAGCGCTCGCCCTTCAGCGAATAGACTTGCGCGGTGCCGGTCTTGCCGGCCGATACGTACTTGGTGCCGACGAATGCGGCCGCGCTCGTGCCTTCGCGCGGCACGCCGATCAGCGCCTTCTTGATGACGGCGAGATCCTGCGGCTTGACGGCGAGCGCGTGCGTCTGCTCCGAAGGCAATTCGCGCAGCACACCAGTGCGGGTGTTCTCGATCGCCTTGACCACGTGCGGGCGCATCGCCACGCCGTCGTTGGCGATGCCGGCGATCGCCTGCGCCTGCTGCAGCGGCGTGAAAGCGTTGTATCCCTGGCCGATGCCGGCCGAGATCGAATCGCCCAGATACCATTTACGATGCTCCTCGCGGTAGTTGCTCCCCGCGAAGCGCTCGCGCTTCCATGTCCGCGACGGCAGCACGCCCGACAACTCGCCCTCGAGATCGATGCCTGTCTTCTGGCCGAATCCGAACTGCGACATGATCGTGTAGGTGTCGTCGATGTCGGTCTCGCCGGCCAGCATGTAATAGTAGGTATCGCAGGACGCGACGATCGACTTGGTCATGTCGACATAGCCGTGGCCGCCGGGCTTGTCGTCGCGGAATCGGTGCGTACTGCCGGCGATCTGGTAATACCCGGGATCGAAGATCGTCTGCGTCGCCGTGCGCTTGCCCGAGGTCAACGCGGCCAGCGCGAGGTACGGCTTGATCGTCGATCCCGGCGGGTACGCGCCGCGCAGCGGGCGATTGAGCAGCGGCTTGTCGGGCGAATCGTTCAATTGCTCCCACGCCGACGGATCGATGCCGTCGACGAACAGGTTCGGATCGAACCCCGGCCGCGACACGTACGCGAGGATCTCGCCGTTGGCCGGGTCGATCGCGACCAGCGCCCCGCGACGGGTACCGAACGCCTCCTCGGCGATTTGCTGCAGATGGAGGTCCAGCGCGAGGCGCAGGTTGTTGCCGGATACCGGCGGCGTTCGCGACAGCGTGCGCACGGCGCGGCCGCTGGAATCGACTTCGACTTCCTCGACGCCGGTGCCGCCGTGCAACTCGCGCTCGTACGACAATTCGACGCCGACCTTGCCGATATAGTCGGAGCCCTTGTAATTGGCGGTCTCATTCCATTCGTCGATGCGCTCGAGGTCGCGGTCGTTGATGCGGCTCACATAGCCGATCAGCTGCGAAGCGATTTCGCCGAACGGATATTGCCGGAACAGCCGGGCCTTGATGTCGACGCCGGGAAATCGATACTGATTGACCGCGAAGCGGGCGACTTCCTCGTCGGTCAGGCGCGTGCGCAAGGGCACGCTGTCCAGACGCTTCGATTCGTCCAGCAGGCGCTTGAAGCGCTTGCGGTCGCGCGGCTGCACTTCGACGATCTTGGCCAGCTGGTCGATCGTCGCCTCGAGATTGGACACGCGCGAGGGAACGATCTCCAGCGTGTACGCCGAATAGCTTTGCGCGAGCACGACGCCGTTGCGGTCGGTGATCACGCCGCGATTGGGCGCGAGCGGAACGATCGCGACGCGATTGCTTTCGGCCAGCGTCTGGTAGTGGCCGTGCTGGATGACCTGCAGGTAGAAAAAGCGCCCGAATAGCCCGCCGAACGCGGCGAGCATCAGCAGGCCGGCGATCAACAGGCGGCGGCGGAAGCGAAAGCTTTCGCGCTCGGGATTCTTGAGCTCGGGCGGCGAGAAGGCGCGATGGCCGCGTTGGCTGAACAGGCGTCGCATGATCTAGTCGCGCTAGCGCTCCGCGGGCGAGCGCTGCGGGCGCTGCGGCCATTGCAGCAGCGCGGTGACCAGCGGCCAGAGCAGCGCGCCGGTCAGCGAGCCGACGGCATAGGTCCAGCGCGGCGGCGGCGCGCCGCCGGCGATGCGCACCAGCAGGACCAGCCCGGAACTGAGCAACAACAGCATCGCGACCTGCGCCGCCTGCTGCCATAGCGGAAAGCGCAACACGCGCCGGCGAAAATAACCGGCTCCGTAGGCGAGCACCGCATACGCCAGCGCATGCTGGCCGAACACCGTCGCGTCGACGACATCCATCATCAGCCCAAGGCACCACGCG
>JBDTNP010000105.1:0-2806 GCA_039933695.1 Betaproteobacteria bacterium
GCTCGGCGCCGCCGCGGATCGTCAGCTCGCGGCCGGTGGCTTCGCGGACGTGCTGCTGGATCGGGCCGATCAGCTCGTTGGCGTCGAATTTGCGCAGCGTAATGCCGGCCGCGACGATCACCAGAAACAGCAATCCGCCAAAACCCGCAAGCAATCGCCAGAACACACGCATACGCCGATTGTAGCGCGGCTTAGCCGCGCAAAGGCGTCGCCGCGGCCCGACAATTCGCCCGGCGGCCGCTAGCGCAGCGTCGCGTTGAATTTCTCGAGTGCCGCCGCGCCGGGGATCAGCTCCCTGGCGGCAAGCTGACTCAGCGGCGTTTCGACCGTGTTCAGTGCGGCGTGCAGATCGCCGGCGCCCGGGTCGAGGAATAGCAGCCCGGTGACGATTTCTCCGTCGGCATGGCGCCGCTGCAGATAATTCATCGCCGCGATCCTGTCCGCCGGATCGTAGTCGTCGTGCAGCTTACGAAGGCGCAGGACCGAGCCGTCATGCTGGCGGACTTCGCGCAGCGAGCCGGGTGCGTAGTCGGCGGTTATTTCGGCATGCTGCGGCATGAAATCCAACCGGTTGACCGATTCGTTGTGCTCGCGCACGAAGTCGTAGCTCTTGGTCGACCCGGCGTGGTTGTTGAACGCGACGCAAGGGCTGATCACGTCGAGGAAGGCGGCTCCCCGGTGCTGCACCGCCGCCTTGATCAGCGGCGTCAGCTGGGTCTTGTCGCCGGAAAAGCTGCGCGCCACAAAGCTCGCACCGAGCTGCAGCGCCATCATGATCATGTCGATCGGCTCGTCGTTGTTGACAGCGCCGCGCTTGCTCTTCGACCCTTTGTCCGCCGTCGCCGAGAATTGGCCCTTGGTCAGTCCGTACACACCGTTGTTCTCGACGATGTACACCATGTTGACGCCGCGGCGCATCGAGTGCGCGAACTGGCCGAGACCGATCGAGGCCGAATCACCGTCTCCGGAAACGCCCAGGTAGATCAGATCGCGGTTGGCGAGGTTGGCGCCGGTCAGCACCGAAGGCATCCGGCCGTGCACGCTGTTGAAGCCGTGCGAATTGCCGAGAAAGTAGGTCGGGGTCTTCGACGAACAGCCGATGCCGGACAGTTTGGCCACCTTGTGCGGCGCGACATCGAGCTCGAAGAAGGCCTGAATGATGGCGGCCGAGATCGAGTCGTGGCCGCAACCGGCGCACAAGGTCGACACCGTCCCTTCGTAATCGCGGCGGGTGTAGCCGAGCTTGTTCTTCGGCAGGTCGGGGTGATGCAGCCGGGGTTTGGCCAGATAGGTCATACGTCCTCTGTCATGCTAAAACCGGCGTGGGCCGATCGAGGCCGGCTCATGGCGCCACCTTGCGCAGCGGTGTCACGTTGAACATCGCGAGCTTTTCGGCGATCTCGCCGGCGATGAAGCGGGCGGTGATCGGCGTGCCGTCGTAGTGCAGCACCGGCATCAGCCGGGCTGGATCGACGACCAGCTCGTTGACCAGCAGCGATTTCAGCTGGGCGTCGCGGTTCTGCTCGACGACGAAGACCTGCTCGTGGGCCGCGATGAAGTCGGCGATGCTGTCGTGAAACGGAAAGGCACGCACGCGCAACGCATCGAGGTGAATTCCCCGGCTGGCGAGCGCCGCCAGCGCTTCGTCGATCGCCGGCGCCGTCGAGCCGTAGTAGACGACGCCGAAGCGGGTCGGGTGGCCGGCTTCGCGCCGCACCGGGTCGGGTACCAGGCTCTTCGCGGTCTCGAACTTGCGCAGCAGGCGCTCCATGTTGTCGACATAGGTCGCCCCGTCCTCGCTGTAGCGCGCGTATCGGTCCTTGGTCGTGCCGCGGGTGAAATACGAGCCGCGCTTCGGATGCGTCCCCGGATAGGTGCGATACGGAATGCCGTCGCCGTCGACATCGAGATAGCGGCCGAATTCCTTGCCCGCCTCGAGCATCTCGTAGTTCATCACCTTGCCGCGGTCGTGCGTGCGCGCATCGTCCCAGGCGAGCGGTTCGCACAGCCAGTCCTGCATGCCGACGTCGAGGTCCAGCATCACGAAAATCGGCGTCTGCAGGCGATCGGCGAGGTCGAACGAGAGCGCGGCGAATTCGAACGCTTCCTTCGGGTCTTCGGGAAAGAGCAGCACGTGCTTCGTATCGCCATGCGAGGCATACGCGCACGAGAGCACGTCGGCCTGCTGCGTCCGCGTCGGCATGCCGGTCGACGGGCTTCCGCGCTGAACATCGAAGATCACCGCCGGTATTTCGGCGAAATAGGCGAGCCCGATGAATTCCTGCATCAGCGAAATGCCCGGGCCCGACGTGCAGGTGAACGCCCGCGCGCCGTTCCAGCCGGCGCCGATGACCATGCCGATCGAGGCCAGCTCGTCCTCGGCCTGCACGATCGCGTAGCGCGCCTTGCCGCTGGCAACGTCGGTTCGGAACTTGCGGCAATGGCGCGCGAACGCCTCCGCCATCGACGACGACGGCGTGATCGGATACCAGGCGGCCACCGTCGCGCCGCCGTACACGGCACCCAGCGCCGCGGCGCTGTTGCCGTCGATGAAAATGCGCTCGCCGACCGCGTTGGAGCGCCTGACCCTGATGCCCAGCGGGCAGTCGAGGTTGTTGACCGCATAGCTCCGCCCGATCGTCATCGCGTGAACGTTCGGCTTGAGCAGCGCCTCCTTGCCCTTGTACTGGTCGCCGATCAGGTGCGCGATTTCCTCGGGATCGATCTCGAGCAGCGCCGACAGCGCGCCGACGTAGATGATGTTCTTGAACAGCTGGCGCTGCCGGGCATCGGAGTATTCGCGGTT
>JBDTNP010000106.1:0-3285 GCA_039933695.1 Betaproteobacteria bacterium
GGTTCTGGGATCCGGTCGAGAACGCGTCGTTCATGCCGTGGCTGACCGGCACCGCACTGATTCATTCGCTCGCTGTGACCGAGAAGCGCGGCGCCTTCCGCAGCTGGACGGTGCTGCTCGCAATCCTTGCCTTTTCGCTATCGCTGCTCGGGACTTTTCTGGTGCGCTCCGGCGTGATCACCTCGGTGCACGCATTCGCGACTGATCCGGCGCGCGGCGTGTTCATCCTCGCATTCCTGGCGATCGTCATCGGCGGCTCGCTCGCGCTGTTCGCGTGGCGCGCCGGCAGCGTCGGGCTCGGCGGCTCGTTCGCGCTGGTGTCGCGAGAGTCGATGCTGCTCGCCAACAACATCGTGCTGATCGTCGCGATGGCGAGCGTGCTGCTCGGTACGCTCTACCCGCTGTTCCTCGATGCGCTCGACCTGGGCAAGATTTCGGTCGGGCCCCCGTATTTCGACGCGGTGTTCTACCCGTTGCTGGCGCCCGCGGTATTCCTGATGGGGGTGGGTCCGATAGCGCGATGGAACCGCGCCGCGGTGCCCGAGCTGGCGACACGACTGAAATGGGCGCTGGCGGTCGCGCTGGCCGGCGCGCTGCTGCTGCCGTTCGTGCTCGGACGCTGGTCGCCGCTGATCGCCGTCGGCCTGTTTCTCTCGCTGTGGCTGTTCGCGACGACCGCAGTCAACCTGTGGCAGCGGATCAAAGGCTCGCATCGCGGCAATCTGTGGGCGAAGCTCGCCGCGAATCCGGCCTCCTATTACGGCATGCTGCTGGCGCATTTCGGCGTCGGCATGTTCATCGTCGGGGTCACGCTGGTCAAGGGCTACGAGATCGAACGCGACGTGCGGCTCGACGTCGGGCAACGCGTCGCCGTCGGCCCGTACGAATTCGCTTTCCTCGGCGTCACGCCCGCGCCGGGACCGAACTACCGGGCACTGGTTGGCACCGTCGAGGTGCGCCGCAACGGGCAGTTGATCGAGACGCTGCACCCTGAAAAGCGGATTTACAACGCCTCCGGCCAGACGATGACGATCGCGGCGATCGATACCGCCGTCTCCGGCGACCGCTATGTCTCGCTCGGCGAGCCGGTCGGCGGCGACGGCGCGACCGCCGGGGCGTGGGGTGTGCGCATTTACCTGAAACCGTTTGTCGACTGGATCTGGCTGGGTGCGTTCGTGATGGCGCTCGGAGGCTTTGTCGCCGTCTCCGACCGGCGCTATCGCCTCGCGGTGCGACGACGGCTCGGCGCGCTGGCTGGCGCCGCGGCGGGCGAATGACCGGATCGGCGATGAAAATGCTGCGGTGGTCGATACCGCTGGCGGTCTTCGTCGTACTGCTTGCGTTCCTGTGGGTCGGACTGGGACGCGATCCGCGCGAGGTGCCGTCGCCGCTGATCGGCAAGCCCGCGCCGGCGTTTCAACTGGTGCAGCTGCACGATACGGGCAAGACGCTGGCGACCGACGACCTCAAAGGCAAGGTTTGGCTGCTCAACGTCTGGGCGTCTTGGTGCGTGTCCTGCCGCGTCGAGCACCCGCTGCTGCTGCAGCTTGCGAAAACCAACATCGTCCCGGTCTATGGACTCGACTACAAGGACAAGCCGGAGGACGCGCGCGCCTGGCTCGCGCGACACGGAAACCCGTACACCGCGTCGATCGTCGACAGCGACGGCAAGGTCGGCATCGACTACGGCGTGTACGGCGTGCCCGAGACATTCCTGATCGACAAGGCAGGCGTCGTCCGCTACAAGCAGATCGGACCGCTGACCGTCGAGGCGTTGCAGCAGAAGATTCTTCCGCTGGTCCGGCAGTTGCAGCAATGACGGGCCGCGGCCGGGTCGGTGCATGGCTGATGACGATCACGATCGTCGCTGGCGCTGCGCTCGCCGCCGACGCGCCGCCGGCCGCGCCGTCACCGGCGCTCGAAGCGCGGCTGAAGAAGCTCGAGACCGAGCTTCGCTGCTTGGTCTGCCAGAATCAGACGCTAGCCGATTCGAACGCCGATCTGGCCGGCGACTTGCGCCGCGAAGTGCGTGAACTCGCTCTCGCCGGCCGCAAGGATGCCGAAATCCGCGATTATCTTGTCGCCCGGTATGGCGACTTCGTGCTCTACGACCCGCCATTGAAGGGCACGACCTGGCTGTTGTGGTTCGGCCCGTTCGCCCTGCTCGCCGGCGGCGGTTGGACGTGGTGGCTGGTCCTGAGGCGTCGGCAACGCGCGTCCGCGTCGGCTCCGACCCATGATCCCGCCGCCGAGGCGCGTGCGCGCGCGCTGCTCGACGACGAGCCGCCGGCGTCGCCCCGCACTCGAGACGCAGCCGTTCACGCCGCGCATCGGCACAAGCGCTAAAGACTCGCGCCGCAGTGCCAGCAGAGCTCGAAGTTGGCCGGATTTTCCTCGTGGCAGGATCGGCAGAAGACGCTGCCCGATTGCCCGCGCTCGCGCGCCATCGCGGCGAGCACCGCTTCGGCCCGCGGGCGGTCGCGTTCGTTCGCCAGCCAGACCTGCGGCTGCGCGATATCGGGCGGAACCTCGCCGACGATGCTAGACGCGTGCTCGTTGAAGACGTGCGCGCTGATACCGGCATGCTGCAGCCGGTGCAACAGCAGGTAGGCGTCGAATCGGCTTAACGCGGTGTAGAAGCGTTCCATCGCTGGTTTGCCTGCGCGATCACGTCGCGGGCGTCATGGCACGAGCGATGCTCATTCGCCGGGGCGCTGCAGCTGCCAGCGCCAGGCGTCGGCACAGATGGCATCGATGTCGCGACGCGCGCGTACGCCAAGCACGGCCTCGGCGCGCGACGGATCGGCGTAGTAGGCCGCGACGTCGCCCGGCCGGCGCGGCGCGATGCGCCGCGGTATCGCTCGGCCGCAGGCGCGCTCGAACGCGGCGATCAATTCGAGTACCGAGTGGCCGCGTCCGGTGCCGAGGTTGAGCGCGACGGCACCCGGCGTCGAGGCGAGATACGCGAGAGCCGCCACGTGCCCCGTAGCCAGATCCATCACGTGGATGTAATCGCGCACGCCGGTCCCGTCGGACGTCGGCCAATCGTCGCCGTAGATCGCGATTTCAGCGAGCTTTTCGGCGGCGACGTCGCCCAGCAGGGGAACAAGGTTGTTCGGCCTGCCCGAAGGCGCCTCGCCGATTGCCGCGCTGCTGTGCGCCCCGGCCGGATTGAAGTAGCGCAGCAGCGCGATCCGCCACGAGCGATCGGCGGCCGCGAGATCCTCGAGCAGCTGCTCGACGATGCGCTTGGTGCGACCGTAGACGTTCTGCGGCCGCAGCTGA
>JBDTNP010000107.1:0-11999 GCA_039933695.1 Betaproteobacteria bacterium
GATCGCCCCGGCGTCGACCAGATCGGCGTCCGCGACGAGGCCGGCGGCGAGCGCCGCCCTGGCCTCGGCCAGCATCGGATCGATCAGCCGCTCGGCGAGGCTCTGCGGCACGGCCCCGGGGGCGCGCTTGGCCGCTTTGCCGCCCGTCCAGTCGTAGAAACCGCGCCCCGTCTTGCGACCCAGCGCGCCGGCGGCGATCAGTTCGGTCAGTTTTTTCGGCGGCTCGGCGCCGCCGGCCAGCATCTTGCCCACCGCCAGGCAGATGTCGAGGCCGACGCTGTCGGCAAGCTCGATCGGTCCGACCGGCATGCCGAAGGCGAGCGCCGCCTCGTCGACGGTTTCGGGAGCGATGCCTTCGTCGACGCAGCGCATCGCCTCCATCAGGTACGGCGCCAGAATGCGGTTGACCAGGAACCCGGGCGCACTCTTGACCGGCAGCGGCAGCTTGTCGATCTTGCGCGCAAACGCGGCGGCAAGCGGCACCAGATCGTCCCGCGTGCGCCGGCCGACGACGATCTCGACCAGCATCATCTTCGCGACCGGATTGAAGAAATGCAGGCCGATCAGCCGGGTCGGATCGGTCATCGGCGCGCCGATCTCTTCCAGCGGGATGCTCGACGTATTCGTTGCGAGCAGCGCCGTCGGCTTGGCCTTCGCTTCCAGCGCGACGAACAGCTTTTGCTTCGCCTCGAGGTTTTCGAAAATCGCCTCGATGATCACGTCGCGCGCGCGCAGCGGATCGCGCAGCCTGTCGGCGAAGAGCTTTGCCGCCCTGCCGACGGCCGGCGCCAGGCGCTCGGCGTTCTGATCCTGCAGCGTCACCGTCAGACCGCGCAGCGCACACCAGGCCGCGATGTCGCCGCCCATCGTTCCCGCGCCGACGACATGCACGTGGCGAATCGCCGACGCGCCATCCTTGCCGAATGCCTTCAGCCGTTCCTGAAGCCTGAAGACGCGGATCAGGTTTCGCGCGGTCGGCGATTGCAGCAGGTGCGCGATCGACGCCGGGTCCGACGGCGCGGCGGCCAGCGGGTCGCCATCGTGCTTGACCCAGATGTCGAGGATCGCGTACGGCGCCGGGTAGTGCTCGCGGCGGGCGCGCGATGCGACCTGCTTGCGCGCCTTCGCCGCGATAATCGGCCGCAGCATCGGATGGAGCGTCAGCGACAGCGGAAACGGCAGGCGACGGGGCGGCGGCTGCTGCAATAGCAGGCCGCGCGCGGTGTTGTCCATTATGCGCGGCGGAACGCATTCGTCGGCGATGCCCAGTTTGCGGGCGCGCCTCGCATCGATGGTGCGTCCGGTCAGCAACAGGTCGAGCGCAGCCGGTGCGCCGGTCAGCCGCGGCAGACGCTTGATACCGCCCCAGCCGGGTACGATACCCAGCATCACCTCGGGCAGGCCGAGTCGCGTCGCCGGCTCGTCGACGGCGACTCGATAGCGGCAGGCGAGTGCCAGCTCCATCCCGCCGCCGAGGCAAAAGCCGCGCACCAGCGCCAAGGTCGGATACGGCGTCGCAGCGAGCTCTCCGAAAATCTCCCAGCCGCGGCGGACCAGCGCGATCGCATCATCGGCGCTCTTGAGCTCGCCGAACTCGTCGATGTCGGCGCCGGCGATGAACCCGTGGGCCTTTCCCGACCGGATCACCAGGCCTCGCGGCGGATCGGCGGCGAGCCGCGCCAATACCGCGCGAAGCTCCTCCATGACTGCCGCCGACAGCGTGTTGGTCGATGCGCCGGCGCGGTCCAGCGTCAACCATTCCAGGCCATCGCCATCGCGCGCGAGCCGCCAGTGCCGGAATTCGCTGGTGGCCGCGGCGCTCATGCGTTCGCGCGCTCGACCAGCATCGCGCCGCCCTGCCCGCCGCCGATGCAGATCGCGGCAATCCCTCGTTTGCCTTTCGTCCGCTCGAGCACGTTCAGCAAGTGCAACACGATCCGGGCGCCTGAGGCGCCGACCGGGTGGCCCAGCGCGATCGCGCCGCCGTCTACGTTGAGCCTGGCCGGATCGATGCGGCCGAGCGCTGCCGGCAAGCCGAGCGCGTTGCGGCAGTAGTCGTCGCTTTCCCACGCTTTCAGGCAGGCGATGACCTGCGCGGCGAACGCCTCGTTGATTTCCCACGCGTCGACATCGCCGAGCGCGAGACGATGCCGCTGCAGCAACGGCGTCGCGGCATGAACCGGCCCCAGACCCATTTCCGCCGGGTCGAGTCCTGCCCATTCGCTGTCGACAATCGTCCCCAGCACCGGCAGCTTGTGCCTTGCCACCGCCGCTTCCGACGCGAGCACCATCCACGCTGCGCCGTCGGTGATCTGCGAGCTGTTGCCCGCGGTGACGTTGCCGTACTTGCGATCGAAAAACGGCTTGAGCTTCGCCAGATTTTCGGGCGTCGAATCTTCGCGCACGCCGTCGTCCGCCGGATATAGCCTGCCGTCACGGTCGTACAGCGGGACGATCTCGCGACCGAAGTGTCCGGCCTTTTGCGCGGCGAGCACCCGGCGGTGGCTCTCCGCTGCAAACGCATCCATCTCGCGACGCGTGATGCCGAAACGGAACGCGAGATTTTCCGCGGTCTGGCCCATCATCAACCCGACGACCGGATCGGTCAGTCCCTTCATGATTCCGATGACCGGAGTCAGCATCGCGGCCGGACTTAGCTTCAGGAAAGCGCCGGCTTTCTGTCCGAACGTCCGCGCCGCGCTGAACGCGGCAAACCACAGCACCATTTTCTCCGAGTACAACAGCGGCGCGCGCGACAACGCATCGACGCCGCCGGCGAGCACCAGGCTCGATCGGCCGGCGCGTATGTTGGTCAGCGCGGAATCGAGCGCCTGCATGCCAGAGGCGCAGTTGCGCATCACCGTCCAGCCGGGGACCTTGAGGCCGCAGCCGATGCGCAGCGCGACGACGCGGCCGATGTTGACTTCGTCGGGCGACGGGCTCGCACAGCCGAGTATCACTTCGTCCAGCTGTTCCGGCGCGAACGGCATGCGCGACAGCAGGCCTCTGCCCGCCTGGACGGCGAGGTCGGAGGCGGCGAACGGTCCGGGCCGGTTGCGCGCCTTGAGGAATGGCGTGCGCGTGCCGTCGACGACGTAGACTGGCGCGGTCATCGCTGCCCCATCGTCGTATTGGCCGTTTCGGACGCGCGGCGGCTCATGCGGCGGCGATCTTGCGACTCGCAGCGCCCACGGGCGCCGCCGCAGCCGGCGGCTTGAGCTCGGACGCGCCCAAGTCCTGCGCAAAGTCGTCGACGCGAATCACCCGGTCGGCGAGCTCGCTTGCCCGCTGCAGCAGCGTGAGCTCGTCGGCGCTGATCACGCCAGCCGCGACCGCGGCGGCGCTACGATCGGCACCCGGCGCGGCGCTGAAGCGCCCGGCCTTGAACCCCTCGCGCATGCGGGCCTCGACCGGCTCGGCGGCGAGTGTGGCCGCCAGCGCAAGCTCGATCGCGCCCAGCGCGTCACCCTCGTCCGCCGGCAGATACATGCCGGCGGTCAGCCGGTCGCGCGCGGCCGACGGCTCGATCAAAAGCCGCGCCACGTCGTGGCCGAGCTTGTCCGAAGGCACGACATACGGACGCCCGAGCGGAAACACCATCGTCCGCAGCAGCGACGAAATCATGCGGCTGGGGAAATTCGAGATCACCCCTTCGATGGCGTTCTGCGCGCGGAACATCGCATCCCAGATCGCCCAGTGCATCAGCGGCGCGTCGTCGGCCTGCCTCCCTTCGTTCTCGAATCGCTTGAGCGTGGCCGAGCACAGATAGAGCATCGACAGCACGTCGCCCAGCCGCGCCGACAATTTTTCCTTGCGCTTCAGCGCCCCGCCCAGCACGCCCATCGAGATATCGGCGAGAAAGGCGAGGGCGGCGGAGAACCGCGTCAATTGCTGATAGTAGCGCCGCGTTTCCCGCGCGACACCGGAAGGCGCGCGCGCGCAATGCGAGCCGCACAGGCCCATGACGAACGTTCGCGCCATGTTTGACAGGACGAAACCGATGTGGCCGAACAGCGCCAGGTCGAACGTGCTCGATGCACGAATACGATCGGCGTCGTTGGCGGCGGAAATTTCGCGCAATACGAACGGATGGCAGCGGATCGCGCCCTGACCGAAGATGATCAGGCTCCGTGTCAGGATGTTCGCGCCCTCGACGGTGATCGAGACCGGCAGCTGCATGTACGCGGAGCCGAGAAAGTTCGACGGACCCATGCAGACGCCCTTGCCGCCGGCGATGTCCATGCCATCGATGACGACGTCGCGCGCGCGCTCGGTCAGATGGTATTTGGCGATGGCCGACAGCACGGCGGGCTTCTCACCCAGATCGACCGCCAACGCGGTGAGCATCCGTGTCGCGTCCATCGCATACAGATTGCCGCCCATGCGCGCCAGCGCTTCCTCGACGCCCTCGAACTTGCCTATCGGCGTCTTGAACTGGTTGCGCACACGCGCATACGCGCCGGTCGCGCGCACGGCCAGCTTCGCCATGCCGGTCGACGACGAGGGCAGCGAGATGCCGCGACCCGCAGCCAGCGATTCCATCAGCATCCGCCAGCCGTTGCCGACCTGCGCCTTGCCGCCGATCACCCAGTCGATCGGAATGAAGACGTCCTTGCCCCAGTTCGGGCCGTTCTGGAATACCGCGTTCAGCGGCATGTGTCGCCGCCCGATATTGACGCCAGGATGCCGGGTCGGGATTAGCGCACAGGTGATGCCGAGATCCTCGGCGCCGCCGAGCAGATGTTCGGGGTCATAGGCGCGGAACGCGAGACCCAGCAAGGTTGCCACAGGTCCCAGCGTGATGTAGCGCTTGTCCCAGGTGACGCGCAGGCCGAGCGTCGATTTACCGTCGTGCTGTCCAATGCAGACGATGCCGCGATCGGGAATCGCCGCGGCATCGGAGCCCGCCTGCGGATTGGTGAGCGCAAAGCACGGGATCTCGATCCCCTTGGCGAGCCTCGGCAGATAGTGGTTCTTCTGCTCGTCGGTGCCGTAGTGCAGCAAGAGCTCGCCGGGTCCGAGCGAATTGGGGACCATCACCGTTACCGCCACAGCGCTGGCATGCGTCGACAGTTTGGTGACTACCTGCGAGTGTGCGTACGCGGAAAAACCGAGTCCGCCGTACGCCTTGGGAATGATCATCCCGAGAAAGCCGCGCTCCTTGACGAATGCCCAGGCATGCGGCGACAGGTCGCGGTAGACGTGCGTCGTCTCCCAGTCGCTGATCATCGCGCACAGTTGTTCGCAGTCGTGGTCGAGAAAATGCTGCTCTTCGTCGCTGAGGCGCGGCGGCGGCAGCGCCAGCAGCTTTTCCCACGACGGGCGGCCGGAGAACAGTTCGCCATCCCACCAGACGGTGCCGGCCTCGATCGCATCGCGCTCGGTTGGCGACATCGGTGGCAGCGCTTTGCGAAACGCAATCAGCACGCCGTCGCTGATGAGCATCCGGCGCAGCCACGGCCAATTCAACGGAATCGCCAGCAGCAACAACAGCGCCGCGAGGACCCCGACCAGCAGCGCCGGCAGCGCATGCAGCGCCAGTGCCGCGATCAACGCCGCGCCGATCCCTAGAATCCACAGCCACCCGGCGGCGTTGACGTAGGCCAGCGCAACCAAGCCGATCACGACTGCGACCAACCATAGAAGGGTCAACATTATCGACCTCCCGCCTGCCGCACCGGGACGCCGCCACCGTCGACCTCGGACAGATCGGGCAGCGGGGCCTTGAGCCCCGCGACCAGGAACGGCGCCAGGCGGTGCAGCAGCATTTCGTCGTTGCCCGCCTCGCGCGGGCTGAGCGCGGCTATCAGCTTCAGCGCGTCGGTGCCGGCGAGCGTGTACGACAACGCCCCCATGACGAAGTGCAGGCGCCAGGACAGCTCCCTTTTGGGCAGCTGCGGCAACGCGCGTCCGAACGCCGCCTTGAAGCGAGCGATCATCACCGCGTACTGCTCGGACAGAAAGCGTCGGATGAACGGCGCCGGGTCGGCGTAGGCGCGACCGAGCAGGCGGAGGAAGTTCTGGCCGCCGCGCTCCCGATCGCGTGCGAGCTCGAGCGCGGGAATGAACATCGCCGTCAGGATGCGCTCGCAGGACAGCGCTTCCGGCGCCGCCTCCTGCTCGAAGCGGGTCAAAAGTGCGATCCGTTCGCGATTCATCGGATCGAGGCGTCGCGTCAGCACGGCTTCGAACAGCTCTTCCTTGCTGCCGAAGTGATAGCTGACCGCCGCGAGGTTGACCTCGGCCAGCGCCGTGATCTGACGCAGCGACGTCGCCTCGAAGCCGTGTTCCATGAACAAGGCTTCGGCAGCGTCCAGAATCCTGTCCTTGGTCGGCGCCGGCGCGCGTCGCGGCGCCGCGCCGATCGCGCGCGTCTCAGTCTGCGTTTGTTTCATCGGGACTTTGGATGGCCGCCGGACGCAGATGCACGCCCGCAGCGATTCAGTTAAACGTTTGTTTGAATGCTACCGGCTGGCCCGAATGCTGTCAATCCGCGCGTTTTGTCGAGGCGGACGCCAGAAACGCACTTTCGCTTCCGCTGCCCGGCGCGGCATAAGGCGGCGGGTCGATCAGGACACGGGCGAACCGTGGCGCGGTTTGGCTATACTCGCGGTTCGCCTGCCGAGCTTTTCGATGCCCACGATCGCCATCAAGCGCCGCCACAAGCTCGAACCGAAGAAGGCGAAGGCTGCCGCTCAAAAAGTCATCAAGGACCTGAGCGCGCGCTACCAGCTCGCTTGCTCGTGGGACGGCGATCAGGTGCAGTTCGAGCGCTCGGGCGTCTCGGGCCGCATGCACCTCGGCAAGAACGAGATCCTCCTCGACGTGCAGCTCTCGTTCCTGATGACGCCGCTGAAAAGTCCGATCGAGCGGGCGATCAACGAGGAGCTCGACCGCCTGTTCGGCGATACGGCCTGAAAGCCGCGTCAAGCCGGCTCGGCGAACGGCGCATCGTCCCCGGCGAGGATCGCTCGCATGACCGCGGTCTCCCGCGCTTCGATCACCGCCAGGAATTCGCGCGCGCCGTTCATGCCGCGAAAAGACAGCAGGCCGCGCTCGAGAAATTCCTGCAGCGCGCCGACGCCGGCGATCCGCGCCGGGCGGCGCATCGCAGCCAGCGCCGAGCGCAGCAGCGGCATGTCGACGTAGCGGTCGAGCGCGGCGCCGACCTCGACGATCAGCGCGATCTGCCGCTCGCGCTCGTTGCGGTTGTCGCACGCGCGGTACGCTGCGCAATACGAAGCCACCGACAGCGGCGAATCCTCGCCGAGCTTGGCAACCAGCGTGCGATCGAGCTCGTGCGACAGCGCCGAGAGTTCGATCGCCTTCGCGATGATGGCGATGACGCCTTCCGGCAACACGCGCGCCAAGATCGGAACGACGCGCGCGAGATCGGCGTCGCGCCGGCTGTAGTCTCCCGGCCCGTACAGATCCGACTGGAAGAACCGGATCGCCTCGGCATAGCGCGGATCTCGCACAAGGTCGGCGTAGGTCGCGTTGAGCCGCCGAGACTGCCAGGCCGCAACCCGGTCGAGCGCCGCGGCGAGCCGAGGCGAGGCCTGGCGCGCTTGGTGTAGGTGCTGCGCACGCTCGAGCTCGCGGATCAGGTCGGTTTCGGCGGAAGAGGGCATCAGCGTGGTTGCGAATTCCGCCGCCATCATAACCGCCACGCGCAGGTGAGGTTTAGCGGCACGGCAACACGAAGACATGGGCTCAGCTCGGGTTGAGCGGCGCGGCGGCACAGGATGGCTAAAGGTCAGGTTGAGGGGCGCGGCGGCACGATAGCGAACGTAGCGGAGAACGGGGTCCGCCGCGCCCCTCCAACCTGACCCAGAGAATTAGGTTGTCTTGTCTAGATTCGACCGCTAGATTGCATCGTTGTCCGCCTACCTCGGTTCGCCGCATGCCTGACTCCACCACGTCGCCGCGCATCAGCCGCCGCACCTTGCTCAAAGCCGGCATCGCCGGCGGCGCGGCCCTGCTGCTCGCGCGCTGGCTGTACACATCGACGACGGCATCGCAGTCGACGCCACCGCCATCCGGCGCGCTCGATGGGCATGCACGCGCGATCGTCGGGGCGATCGCGCCCGTCATGCTGGCCGGCGCATTGCCCGCCGGCGATCCGGTATTGCTGCAGGAGCTCGTCGCGGGCGTCGAGCAGGCGATTGCGGGCTTGCCGCTGGCGGTGCGCAAGGAGGTCGGCCAGCTGTTCGCGCTGCTGTCGTTCTCGCCGACCCGCGTTCTGATCGCCGGCGTATGGTCGCCGTGGCACGAGGCTGCGCCGGCATCGATCGGCGCCTTCCTTGATCGGTGGCGCGACAGCCGACTGGCGCTGCTGCGCTCGGCCTACGGCGCGCTGCATCAGCTCGTGTTCGCCGCCTGGTACGGCAATCCGCATGCCTGGCCGGCGATCGGCTACGCCGGACCCCCGTCGCTCGAGGTCGGCTGATGACTGCGGCGCTCCTGCGTCAGACGCCGCTGCCAGATCCGTTCCGCACCGGGATCGCCGGCGGCTGGAAGGTGATCGATGCATCGGCATTGAAAGCGGATCTCACGCTGGAGACAGATATTGCGATCGTCGGCACCGGCGCCGGCGGCGGCACTGCGGCCGAAATTCTGAGCGCGGCGGGTCTTTCCGTGGTGATGATCGAGGAAGGGCCGCTTGCGACCTCCTCCGACTTTCACATGCTCGAGCGCGAGGCCTATCCGCAGCTCTATCAGGAGTCCGCCGCGCGCAAGACCCGCGACAAGGCGATCAACATATTGCAGGGACGATGCGTCGGCGGTGGCACGACGGTCAACTGGACGTCGAGCTTTCGCACGCCTTCGACGACGTTGGCGCACTGGTCGCGAGAGTTTGGCATCGCCGGCTTTACCGAGACCGACCTGGCGCCGTGGTTCGAGCGCGTCGAACGCCGGTTGAATATCACGCAGTGGCAGGTCGCCCCGAACGAGAACAACGACGCCCTGCGCCGCGGCGCACAGGCGCTGGGCATCCCGGTGGCAACGATCCGGCGCAACGTCAAAGGCTGCTGGAACATCGGCTATTGCGGCGTCGGCTGTCCGACCAACGCCAAGCAGTCGATGCTGGTCACGGCGATTCCCGAAGCATTGTCGAATGGCGCTACGCTGCTGACGCGCACGCGCGCCTGGACGCTCGATCATTCGGGCGGCCACGTCACCGCTCTCAATTGCGTCGGCCTCGACGCGCACGGAACGGATCCGGGCCCTCGCCGCATTGTCGTGCGCGCCAAGACCTTCATCGCCGCCGGAGGCGCCATCGGCACGCCGGCGCTGCTGCTGCGTAGCGCCGCGCCGGACCCCGCGGCCATCGTCGGCAGGCGCACGTTCCTGCATCCGACGGTCGTGTCCGCGGCGCTGATGCCGCACAGCGTCGACGGCTACGCCGGCGCACCGCAGACCGTCTACTCGGACCATTTTCTCGATTCGCTGCCGGTCGACGGCCCGATCGGCTACAAGCTCGAAGCGCCGCCGCTGCATCCGGTGCTGGTGGCCACCACGCTGTGCGGGGACGGCGCCGCCCATGCCCGCTGGATGCGCGAGCTGCCGCGGATGCAGGTCCTGATCGCATTGATGCGGGACGGCTTTCATGCGCAAAGCGAAGGCGGCACGGTTTCGCTGCAGGGCGACCGCACGCCATCACTCGACTATCCGCTCAACGATTATTTCTGGGATGGCGCGCGGCGGGCGCTCGCGACGATGGCCGAGATCCAGTTCGCCGCGGGTGCGACGACGGTCATGCCGGTTCATGTCTCGGGCGAGAGCTATGCGAACTGGAGCCAGGCGCGGTCAGCTATCGCCGCCTTGCCCCTCAAACCGCTGGCCACGCCGGTCGTCAGCGCGCACGTCATGGGTGGCTGCCCGCTGGGCTCCGATCCGATGCGTGCCGCAGCGGACCTCGATGGCCGTTATCATCATCTCGACAATCTCTACGTATTCGACGGTTCGCTGTTCCCGACCAGCATCGGCGCCAATCCGCAGCTATCGATCTACGGGATCGTGGCGAGGCTCGCGTCGGCGCTGGCCCAGCGTCTCGTGCCGACCCGGATGGCACTCCACGATTAGGGTGATTGCTCTAACGGCAACGGCTACAGTCGAGGCTGTTCGGCAACACTGTTCGAGCATTCAACCTTTAGACCAAGGAGCACACCATGTTCAAGCAAGCCTCGTTCAATCGCAACATGGTCAGCGCCAACGCGCTGGCCGAATCCGCCGTGTTCGCATCACGCCAGGCCTGGCTCGCCGGCCTCGGCGCGGCATCGATCTCGCGCGAATGGGCGCGTCACGAAGCCGGCAACACATTCCGCGCGCTGGTCCGCAAGGGCTCGGCGGTCGAGAAAAACGCGATTCAAGTTATCGGCGGGCGCGTCGAATCCTCGGTTGCGACCGCGGCTTCGCTTTGGCGCATCGCGCGCGCAACCGCGCTCGCCACCGCCAACCGGCTTGCCGAAACCGCTTCCTCGGCACTGCCCAGCATCAGGATTCCCGCGTTCGCCGCAACCGCCGCGGCGCCGAAGCCGCGCAAGCCCGCGAAGAACCGCGCGGTCAAAACGCGCGCGTCCCGGACCGTCCGCAGCGTCAAGCGCGCCGGCAGAAAGTCGAAGTAGCGTAGTAGAATCCGGCGGGACCGCGTGACGGTTGGCGCGACTAAAGCCCAACGGAGAGTGATCGATGTCGGGAGCGGCGGCGCCGCGGCGGCGCCGCGGCGGAAAAGTTAGGGCTCGACTCCCGCGCATCGGCCTAGCGTTGGCTGGCGGCGGCCCGCTCGGCGGCATCGACGAAATCGGCGCGCTGCTCGCGCTGTCGGAATCGCTCGACGGCCTGCAGGTCGACGATCTCGACGTCTACGTCGGCGTCTCGTCGGGCGGCTTTGTGGCAGCGGCGCTTGCGAACGGCATTTCGCCGCGCAGATGTACCGGCTGTTCATCGAAGACGGCGCCGAGGCCGGCATTTCTCTGTCGCTTTCCTTGCGTCCGGCGCTGCTCGAATTCGATCATCTGGAGGCCTGGCTCGCCGCGGCGTCCGCGACTTGAGGCCGGGACCCCGGACCAAAAATGATGGCGGAACGCAAACGTCCGCGCCGCACGCGCGAGCGCATCGTCGAGACCAGCCTGCAGCTGTTCAATCGCGACGGCGCGCCAAACGTCACGACGGCGGACATCGCCGACGAGATGGGCATCAGTCCAGGCAACCTGTACTATCATTTCCGCAACAAGGATCAGATCATCGCCGAGCTCTTCGCCGCGTTCGAGCAGCGGCTGGACGGCCTTTTCGCGGCGCCTGCCGGACGGCTGGCCGATGTCGAGGATCTGTGGCTGGTACTGCATTTGCTGTTCGAGGCGATGTGGGATTATCGGTTCGTCTATCGCGACCTGGACGAGATGCTGTCGCGCAATCCAAGGCTCGAGTCGCGCTTCTCCCGCCTTGTCAGAAGCGGCAGACGAACGACGCAGAAATTGTGCGCCGACATGGTTGCGGCTGGCGCGATGGAGGCATCCGAGCCGGAAATTGCGGCGCTTGCCGACAACGTGGCGCTGGTCGCGACCTACTGGATGTCGTATCAGAAGATCGCGTCCCCGGACCAGCGCCGGCAGCCGCCCAGCCTCGATCGCGCCGCCTACCAGGTGCTGTCGCTGATCGCGCCGTTCCTGCGCGGGCCGGCGCGCGCGCTGCTGGCGCGGTTGAGCCAGGGGTACTTGTGATCGGGCCGATCGTACGCAACGCAGCACGCGCCGGACGCGCGAGCGATTATCGAGCGCGGTCGTCGCGCTGACACCGAGCAGGAGGTCGAATGGCGAAAAAATGGACACGCTTTCCGCACCCGGACAAGACCTTCGCCTACGAGGGCGCCACGCTGAAAAAAAACTGGGATCGATTGCACCGCGGCGATGCCGAGCCGTATCCGCAGACGGAAGCCGCGCAGCGCGCGTGGCGGCATTACCACGCCGGCGAATTCGAGCAGGCGGTCGAGGCCGGAC
>JBDTNP010000108.1:0-5544 GCA_039933695.1 Betaproteobacteria bacterium
CATACCCGGTTGTGATGATGGCGGTGCTTGCCAGCGCCACGGTCATGGCGGCTCCCTATGGGACGAGCGCGCCGGCGGGCTACGACGGGCTGGTCGCGGTGCAGGCGCGGAATCTGGACAGCTTGTATGTGCGTCCGAATGCAGACCTGGCGCGATACCAAAAAGTAATGATCGATCCGGTCACCGTCGAATTCAGCAAGGATTGGAACCGAAGCGTCAATGATCCGCGCTACACCAAGCGCATTCGGCCGGAAGACGCGCGCCGGATCGCCGATCAGACGACCGCCAACCTGGGCGGTATCCTGGCGGATGCATTGACGACGCGTGGCTATCAGATCGTCACGGCGCCCGGGCCGGGCGTCCTTCGTCTGTCGCCGCATGTCACCGATCTCTATGTCAACGCGCCGGACGTTTTCCCTCCGGGCAATACGAAGTCCTATGCCAGGGATGCCGGCGAGGCGACGGTGACGCTGGAAGCGCGCGACGCAAGCGGAACGCTCGTCGCCGTCGTCTCCGATCACGCCACTGCGCAGGACATGTTGCGTCTGAGCCGCGCCAACGATGTCACCAACACCTTCTGGTTCGATGGCATGTTCAGGCGATTCGCTGCCAATGGCGTCGATGTTCTGAAAAATCCGCCGCGAACCTAAAAGCCAGCGCGGCCGCGGCGCCGGACGGCGACGCTAGATTTCCCAGGCCGTCCTCTGGCCGCTGTGCTGATCGATCGCTTCGAACATCGCACTGACCAGCTTGCGCTCTTGGGTGCTGAGCTCGGGGCGCCAGATTTCGAACAGCAGGATGACGCGCGTTTCGGCGCTGTCGTTCCAGGCTTCGTGCTCGATCGT
The DNA here is from genome assembly GCA_039933695.1 of Betaproteobacteria bacterium. Taxonomy (GTDB): domain Bacteria; phylum Pseudomonadota; class Gammaproteobacteria; order Burkholderiales; family Casimicrobiaceae; genus PALSA-1003. Next base: position 846 of record JBDTNP010000108.1, read on the forward strand.
ATCGTCGAAAACCCAGGCCTTGCCTTCGATCGGAACCCGCGTGTCGTTGCCGACGCGAAAGCGGCAGCCGGCAGGAACGATCAAGGGTAGATGGCAGATCAGGCGGGTATTGACGAAACCGTTGTGCGGCGGGATGCGGGTTCCCGGTCGAAGCAGCGAGAACAACACCGCGGGTGAGCGGCCTTTCACCCGCGCAAGAGGGGCATCTTCCAGCGCGCGCATGGTCTTTGGGCAGCGGGCGCCGTTGGCGGCGACGATCTCGCCATCCTTCCACAGGTAAAACGCGCTCCAGGCGGGATTGTTCAGCATGCCTGCCTGTTCGTTGTGCGGTCGCTTGGGGTCGCCCTGCACGTACGGCCGGAAAACCGACGAATCCCTCATGACCTCGGTCAGCTCGTCCCGGATGTCGGCGGTCGCCGCTTCGAGCGCATCGAGCCAGCCGAAGTCGTTCCTGTCGTAGAACTGGATCTGGGGGAGCTCGGGAAAGTAGTAATACCGGGGCTCCTGGAAATAGACTCGCTTCTTGCCGCACATGATGTCGAGCGACTGGACGAAGCGAGGCGCCGCGTGTCGCGCCGCCGGATCGGCGCCGAACAGGCGATCGTCGAGAAAGGCCTCGAATTGCGCGGCATAGCGATCGCACATGCCCTGGGCGCGCTCGAGCTCCTGGCGCAAGTCGGATGGAAGCTGGTCGGCGGGAAGCGCGCTTCTGGTCGCGGCGGTGTAGAAAGCCGCGGCGGAGCGAGCGTCGCCCGCCTCGGCGAGGTGATCGGCTTTGAGAATCAGTGCGCGCAGATTGCGCGGTTCGAGCGAAAGCGCCTTGTCGACCGCCGCCAGCGACGCCGCCTTGTCGTTGAGACTTCGGCAGGCGTAGGCGAGCCCGATGCACGCCGAGGCGTCGGCGCGTCCGGCTGCGACGATCAGCTCGAAGGCTTCGCGCGCCGTCCGCGGGTCGCCTCTGCGCAACGCTTCCACCCCGGACTCCCTGAGCGCGCGCGCATCGATCGGTGAGGATTGCATTGGCAGGGGCGTTCGGGTGTCGCCGCACGGCGGCGCGATGCTCCGGCGGTCCGCCGGGTCGCCAATGATCGCGCCCAACGCCCCGCTCCGCAACCCGGGCGCCCGCGCCGGCGGCCCGCACGGCAATAAAATGTGCTAAAAGACGCGCTGCAAGACGTTCGGCTCCAGCGTCCCGGCATTGATCGCAACCGACATCGAGGACTCATGATGAACAAGAACCTTGCCGCCATACTGTTCGCCGCCGCGATGATCGTTGCGCCGTGCGCATCGGCCGAAGACAAAATCGCCGACGTCACCGACATGCAGGCGTTGCGCACTGCCGTGCGCACCGACAAGAAGGCTTTTGTCGCGTCGACGCTGAAGCTCACCCCGGCCGAGGAGAAGAAGTTCTGGCCGCTGTACGACGAATACCAGCGCAATCTGGACATGACCAATCGACGCCGCGTCGTGGCCGTCGAGCGCCTGATCGTGCAGGACAAACCCGAGTCGGAGCTCTACGCGAGGACTTTCGTCAACGAGTTGATCGCGATCGACGAAGCCGAGCTCAAAGCGCGGCGGACGCTGCACAACCGCCTGATGAGGGGCGTACCGTCCCGGATCCTGCCGCCGAAAAAGGCCGCGCGCTATCTGCAGCTCGAGTCCAAGATCCGCGCGGTCCAGGCTTACGACGTGGCGGCCACCGTTCCGTTGGTCAAATAGGGACAGAGGGCAGGTTGCAGTCCCGCGTCGGCGTGGCTCAAGGGCTCCGGCGGGGCGACCGCGCGAGCGCCCAGCCGGCCGGATCCCTGCGCCCTGGATTTGGGCGCCGTCAGTTGCGTGTGCACCGGCATCCAGGCGGAATCGCGCCGGGCGATCACGTCGATCCTGATCGGGCCGGAGTCCAGGTCCGCCACTGGGGCGCCGGCGGGCTGCGGTGCGGCCACTGTGCGGACTTCGTGCTTGCCCGCGTCCATTTTCGCCGGCAGGACGACCGCGAGGCCGATAGTCATCGCCGTCAAGGCGACAGCAAAGGCGCCGAACGCGGCGGGACGGGATGATGGCTTGTATTCGTTCATGGTCTGGCTCCTGTTTCGTTTGTTGCTGCCTGCTTTGGATGCCGCAACCCGGAGGCGCGGATTCACATTTCGAAACGCCTTGCGCTTGTGCTTTAGGCGAATCCTAGGCAGATGAACCGACCGTCTCAAGACGCAAGCGACGAACCCACAGAATTCCGGGTGCCAGCGTACGCGGCGCGCGACGAACTGCAGGTTGACCCTCCCGGATCCCGGCCGAAACTGGTCCGGGCGGCCGAGGCTCCGGCGTCGTCGGAGCCCACGTTCGATATGCGCTTGGCGGTTTGTCTCACGGGGCCATTATCGAAACCGTCGCCCCGAGCCGCAAACGAAATGCATGCATCGCTTGCATGCGCCAGGCGAATGGCGGACCGGATGCCGGAGAGGCTTCTCGAGCGAGATCCTGGGGCTGGGAGCGGTGGCTCCGCCTTGGGCAAAATGGGACCGCTGCCTTGGCGCCAACGGCCGATTTTCGGGTGGTACTTCTTGACGCTTTTGTGTAGAATTCCGCGACTTTCTGACGAAAGCTTGGCCCTGCCCCATGGCGGGGCCAACGCGTTTTGGCGTTTACACGTCGGGCCCGGGGCGCACCATACTACGGATTCCCGAGTCGGACATGTCGAGGCCCTTAGTACCGAGCACTGGAATGGGGGAGCCGGGCTAAACGCTGACTTTTCGACTGAATACAACAATTCCTGGAGATAACATGCTGAAGATGACCCGCCTGGCCATGCTGGCCGCGGCGCTGCTGCTGGCGGCGGCCCCCGCGGTGGTTCCGTTCGCGGCGCAGGCGCAAGGGCAGCCCGCGACGCCCGCCACCAGTCCGGAATCGACACCGCCGGCCGCGCAACCGGCGGCACCCGCACCGCCGGCCGCGCCAGCAGCGGCCAAGGGAGAGCGAACCACCGAGCTCGTCGACAATCCGTACGGTCTCGAGGCGCTGTGGAAAGGCGGCGATATCGTCGCGAAAGTGACGCTGGCGATACTGGCGCTGATGTCGATGGGTACCTGGTACATCATCGTCACCAAGGTTTACGAGCAGTGGCGGATGAACCGGCAGGCGCGCGACGCCGACAGGTCATTCTGGAGTGCACCGTCGGTGCGCCAGGGCGCCGAGAAGCTCAAGGAGGGCAGCCCTTATCGCTTTATCGCAGAATCGGGACTCGAGGCGTCGAGCAAGCACGTCGGCCTCTTGGGCAACGTCGACCTCAACACCTGGATCACGATGTCGATCCAGCGGGCGATCGACAACGTCCAGGCCCGCACGCAGGATGGTCTCGCCTTTTTGGCCACGGTCGGCTCGACGGCGCCCTTCGTCGGGCTGTTCGGCACGGTCTGGGGCATCTACCACGCGCTGACCGCGATCGGCATTGCCGGGCAGGCATCGATCGACAAGGTCGCGGGCCCCGTGGGCGAAGCGCTGATCATGACGGCGTTCGGTCTGGCGGTCGCGGTTCCGGCGGTTCTGGGCTACAACTGGCTGATCCGCCGCAACAAGGCGGCGATGGACATGGTGCGCAGCTTCGGCGCCGACCTGCACGCCGTGCTGCTGAGCGCGCCAAAGACGGCGTCGCCTGCCACGGCCAGGGGCTGACGCCATGGCGATGAGTGTCGGATCGCCAAGCGGCGAAGAGGACGAGATCGTCTCGACGATCAACACCACGCCGCTGGTCGACGTCATGCTGGTGCTGCTGATCATCTTCCTGATCACGATCCCGGTCGTCACGACGTCGATTCCGGTGCAGCTGCCGAAAGAACGCAACGAGGTCCGCGAGACCAAGCCGGAGAACATCGTCCTTTCGGTCGATCTCCAGGATCGCATTTACTGGAACGACCTGCGCATACCGACCACCGCTGCGCTGATCGAGCGGCTGAAGAAGGTCTCGGTGCTCACGCCGCAGCCGGAGGTGCAGATCCGCGGCGACGGCGGCGCCAAGTATGAGGCGGTCGGTCGCATCATCTACGCCTGCCAGCGCGCGGGCATATCGAAGGTGGGATTCATCACCGAGCCGCCGCCGCGCAGCAACGGATGACGCTGCCGCGCAGAAGTTGAGGAGCACAACATGGCAATGAACGTAGGGACGAGCGGTGGCCAGGGCGGCGACGGCGACGTCATGCTGGACATCAACACGACACCGCTGATCGACGTGATGCTGGTGCTGCTGGTCATGCTGATCATCACGATCCCGATCCAGCTGCACTCAGTCAATCTCAACATGCCGATCGGCAATCCGCCACCGCCGCTGGTCCTGCCCGAGGTCGTCAAGATAGACATCGACGACCGCGGCGCGATCTACTGGAACGGCGAAGTCGTGCCCGACCGCGGGACGCTGGAGGAGAAGATCAAGGCCGCGGCTTCGCAACAGGTCCAGCCCGAAGTTCACCTGCGGCCGGACAAGGAGTCGAAATATGCAGTCGCTGCGGCCGTGATGGCATCGGCGCAGCGCCTGGGGCTGACCAAGATCGGCATCGTCGGCAGTGAGCAGTTCATCGAGTAGCCGCGTCGCGAACTGCGTCAGGCGGCTGGAGTCATAAGCACATGGATTTCGCACGACAACAGCGGGACCCGACCCGGCATCTGCTCGGGATCTCGATCGTCATCCTGATCCACGCGATCGTGATCTATG
>JBDTNP010000109.1:0-11757 GCA_039933695.1 Betaproteobacteria bacterium
TCTTCTCCTGGCCGGGCGTCGGCAACTGGCTGGTGCACGGCGTGCAGTCGCGAGACTATCCGGTCGTGCAGGGCGGCATCCTGCTGATCGCCACGATCGTGATCAGCGTCAACCTGATCGTCGACCTGCTCTACGGCGTGATCAATCCGCGGATACGGCACGCGTAGTGAGCGAAGTCGCCGCCATCGCCACCGACGTGCCGCCGGCCGTTCCCGGGACGCTGCGGGAATTCTGGCAGGCGTACACACAAAGCCGCGGCGCGGTGATCGGGCTCGCGCTGATCGTCGTGCTGGTCGTGCTGGCGATCGGCGCCAACGTGATTGCACCGCATTCTCCGTACGAGCAATTCCGCGAGTTCACCCTGGCGCCGCCGGCGTGGCACGAGGGCGGCAGCGCGCGCTTTCTCCTCGGCACCGACCCGGTCGGACGCGACATTCTTTCGCGGCTGATTCACGGCACGCGGCTGTCGCTGCTGATCGGCGTGATCTCGGTTGCGATCTCGCTGTCGCTCGGCGTCGTCCTGGGGTTGGCCGCCGGCTATTTTCGCGGGCTTACCGAGACGACGATCATGCGTCTGATGGACGTGATGCTGTCGCTACCGAGCCTGCTGCTGGCGATCGCCGTCGTCGCCATCCTCGGGCCGGGACTGATCAACGCGATGTATGCGATCGCCATCGTGCTACTGCCGCACTACGTGCGGCTGACGCGCGCTGCGGTGATCGCCGAAACCGCGAAGGAGTACGTCGCGTCGTCGCGTATCGCCGGCGCCGGCCCGTTGCGGCTGATGTTCAATACGATCCTGCCCAATTGCGCCGCGCCGCTGATCGTGCAGGCCACGCTCGGCTTTTCCAACGCGATCCTCGACGCCGCCGCGCTCGGCTTCCTCGGGCTGGGCGCGCAGCCGCCGACGCCGGAATGGGGGTCGATGCTGGCTGACGCGCTCGAGTTCATCCAGAGGGCGTCGTGGGTCGTCACCTTTCCCGGCCTTGCGATCCTGGTCACCGTGCTGGCGTTCAACCTGATGGGCGACGGCCTGCGCGATGCGCTCGACCCGAAACTCAAGCGATAGCGGACAGACGCGAGATGGCCCTGCTCGAGATCGAAGGTTTGACGGTCGAATTCGGCAGCGTCGCCGCGCCGTTGACCGCTGTCGACGATGTCGATCTGACGATCGATGCCGGCGAAATCGTCGGCTGCGTGGGCGAATCGGGCTCGGGCAAGAGCGTCACCGCGCTGGCGCTGATGGGCCTGGTCGACTTTCCGGGTCGCGTGCGCGCGCGCCGCATGGTGTTCGCCGGCCGCGAATTGCTGTCGCTGTCCGCGGCCGAGCGCAGGGCGCTGACCGGCAAGGATATCGCGATGATCTTCCAGGATCCGCTGGCGAGCCTGAACCCCTGTTTCACCGTCGCTTTCCAGCTGACCGAAACGCTGCGCATGCACGGCACCACCGAGGAGCGCAGGAGTGCCAGGCTGCGCCGTGCGCGAGCGCTGCAACTGTTGCAGCAGGTGGAGATCCCGGATCCCGCGGCGCGGCTTGGCGCGTTTCCGCACCAGCTCTCCGGCGGCATGGCGCAGCGGGTGATGATCGCGATGGCGATCGCCTGCAATCCGCGCCTGCTCATCGCCGACGAGCCGACGACCGCGCTCGATGTCACCGTCCAGGCGCAGGTGCTCGACCTGTTGCTGCGGCTGCAGCAGGAACGCGGCATGGCGCTACTGCTGATCACCCACGATCTGGCGGTCGTGGCCGAGACCGCGCAGCGCGTCATCGTCATGTACGCCGGCAAGGTGGTCGAGACCGGCCCGGTGCCGGAGATCTTCGACACCCCGCAGCATCCTTACACCAAGGCGCTGCTCGATGCGCTGCCCGAGCGCAATCTCGATCGCGCGCGGCTGAAGGCGATTCCCGGCGTCGTGCCCGGCCAGTACGACCGGCCGGCCGGATGCCTGTTGTCGCCGCGCTGCGATTTTGCGCTGGCGCGCTGCCGCATCGACGGGCCGCCGCTGGCCGGCCCGCCGGGACGAAAGGTGCGTTGCCACTTCGCACTCGATTCCGCTGGACGGCCGACGCACGGCTGGGCCGAAGAGGCGGGGGCGACGCGCGCCGTGGCCGATATCCAATGAGCGCCGGCGCGCCGCTGCTCGAGGTCGATCGCCTGACTCGCCATTACGCGGTGTCGCGCGGTCCTTTCCGCGCCAAGGCGGTCGTGCGCGCACTCGACGGCGTCTCGTTCACCGTGCGCGCCGGCGAAACGCTTGCCGTCGTCGGCGAATCGGGCTGCGGCAAATCGACGTTGGCGCGCCAGATCACGATGATCGAGCGCCCGACGTCCGGGCGCTTCAGGCTTGACGGCGTCGACGTCGTCGATGCCGACAAGGCAACGTTGAAGCGATTGCGTCCTGCCGTGCAGATGGTCTTCCAGAATCCGTACGCCTCGCTGAACCCGCGCAAGAAAGTCGGGACCCTGCTCGAGGAGCCGCTGGCGATCAATGCCGGGATCGACAAGACCGCGCGCCGCGCGGCGGCGCGGGCGATGATGGCGAAAGTCGGATTGCGGCCCGAGCATTATCGCCGCTATCCGCACATGTTCTCCGGCGGGCAGAGGCAGCGTATCGCGGTGGCGCGCGCGCTGATGCTCAATCCGAAGCTGGTCGTCGCCGATGAGCCGGTGTCCGCGCTCGACGTCTCTATCCAGGCCCAGGTGCTCAACCTGATGATGGATCTGCAGCAGGAAATGGGCATCGCCTATCTCTTCATTTCGCACAATCTGCAAGTCGTGCGCCACATCGCCGATGCGATCGCGGTGATGTACCTGGGCAAGATCGTCGAATACGGATCGAAAACCGATGTGTTCGCCCGGCCGGCGCATCCGTATACGCGCTCGCTGCTGGCGAGCACGCCGCGCTTGCGCCGCGATCCATCGGGCGCGGGTGGCGCGGTTTCCGATGCGGTGACCGATCCGCGCCGCGAACGCGCGGCGATTCGAGGCGAGCCACCGTCGCCGCTTTCGCAACTGCCGGGCTGCGCGTTTCATAAGCGGTGCCCGTACGCCATCGAGCGCTGCCGGGTCGAGGTTCCGCCGCTCGAGCCTCTGGGCCGGGTGCTGGTCGCCTGCCATCGCGCCGCCGAGATCGCTAGCTAGGACTCCTGTCCGCCGCGTTGTTCGACCGCCGAGCTCGCGGCGGCGCATCCGATTGACGCTGCCCAGGGCTTTAGGCATCATCGGCGGGCGTCGCGACGCGGTCATCCTCCGCGCGGGGCGCGAGCGCAGCCGCTTTTCCGTGCTTGCCTTCATCATCCGCCGCATTCTCCAATCGTTCGCCGTCATGGCGGTGGTGGCGTTTATCGCGTTCGGCCTGTTCAATTTCACCGGCGACCCGGTGACCTTCATGGTCGGGCAGGATGCGACGCAGGAAGAGCGCGCGAGGCTCCGTGCCGATCTCGGGCTCGACCTGCCTTTTTACGTACAGTTCGGCCGCTTCGTCGGCCGGGCGGTGCAGGGCGACTTCGGGCTGTCGTTGCGCCAGGGACGCAAGGTATTGACCTTGCTCAAGGAGCGCTTGCCGGCGACGCTGGAGCTCGCCTTCGTTGCGGCGTTGCTGGCGCTGGTGCTCGGCGTCCCGGCGGGCGTCTACACGGCGCTCCGGCGCGACTCGTGGCTTTCGCAACTGCTGCTGGCGATCTCGCTGATCGGCGTATCGCTGCCGACGTTCCTGATCGGAATCCTGCTGATTCTCGTCTTCGCCGTCATCCTGGGCTGGCTGCCCTCGTTCGGCCGCGGCGACACGGTCGCGCTGGGCTGGTGGACGACCGGCTTCCTGACCAAAAGCGGGCTCAAGGCGCTGATACTGCCGGCGATCACGCTGTCGCTGTTCCAGATGACCCTGATCATGCGGCTGGTGCGGGCGGAAATGCTCGAGGTGCTGCGCACCGATTACATCAAGTTCGCGCGGGCGCGGGGACTCACCGACCGCGCCGTGCATTTCGGCCATGCGCTGAAGAACACGCTGGTTCCGGTCATCACGATCACCGGGCTGCAGCTCGGCGCGATCATCGCCTTCGCGATCATCACCGAGACGGTTTTCCAGTGGCCGGGCATGGGCTTGCTGTTCATCCAGGCGGTCAGCTTCGCCGACGTCCCGGTGATGGCGGCGTACCTGTGCTTTATCGCCCTGGTGTTCGTGCTGATCAATCTGGTCGTCGATCTGCTGTACTATGCGGTCGACCCGAGATTGCGCATCGAACGCCTGGCGGCCGCGCAATGAGTCATCGAAAAACCGCAGAGCAGGCCGCCGGAGCGAGCGCATGAATCCCATCGAGTTCGTCCGCAACGAGCATGCCGCGCTGACCGCGCTCAGGCGCGATCTGCACGCGCATCCCGAGCTCGGCTTCGAGGAGCATCGCACCGCCGAAGTCGTCGCGCGCGAGCTCGACGCGCTCGGCGTCGAGCATCACGGCGGAATAGGGAAGACCGGGATCGTCGCGGTGATTCGTGGCACGCGTCAGGACAGCGGCCGTTCGATCGGCCTGCGCGCCGACATGGATGCGCTGCCGATGCACGAGGAGAACGAGTTCCCGCACGTCTCGCGCTTCAAGGGACGGATGCACGGCTGCGGACACGACGGGCACACGACGATGCTGCTCGGCGCCGCCGCCTATCTGTCTCGCGTGCGCAACTTCGACGGCACCGTGTACCTGATCTTCCAGCCCGGCGAAGAGGGTTTTGCCGGCGGCAAGGCGATGATCGACGATGGCTTGTTCGAGCGCTTTCCCGCCGACGAGATCTACGCGCTGCACAACTGGCCGGGTCTCCCTCCCGGACAGATCGCCGTGCGGCCGGGACCCATGATGGCCGCGGCCGATCGCATCGAGATCCACATCGAGGGCCGTGGCGGGCACGGCGCGCATCCGCATCTTACCGTCGATCCGGTGCTCGTGGCCGGGCATATCATCACCGCCGCGCAGTCGATCGTGGCGCGCAACGTGAGCCCGATCGATACCGCCGTCGTGAGCCTGTGCGCGATGCACGCCGGCAACCTCGCCGCGATGAGCGTCGTCCCGCGCGATGCGCGCCTGGTCGGAACCGTGCGCACCTTCAATGCCAGGACGCAGGACCACATCGAGCGAAGGCTTGCCGAGCTCGTGCACTCGATCGCCGCCGCGTTCGGTGCGACTGCGACGCTCAAGTACGATCGCGTCTATCCGGCGACCGTCAACACTACGCGTGAAGCGGAATTCGCAGCACGGGTCGCCGACGCGCTGGTCGGGCCCGAGAACGTCGTGCGCGACCTCGAGCCGTCGATGGGCTCGGAGGATTTTTCCTTCATGCTGCAACGCTGTCCCGGAGCGTACGCGCGGCTGGGGCAGGGCGGCGCCGAAGGCGGGTGCTTCCTGCACAATACGCGCTACGACTTCAACGATGATGTGATTCCGATCGGCGCCGGGTATCTCGCTGCGCTAGCCGAGGCGGCGCTGCCGCTTGCCGCGTCATCGTCGTCGCGATGAACCCGGCCAGCCATTTCGCGGCCAGCTACGGCGAAGCGCGCGCGAAGTTCCTGGCCGCGGCCGAAGGAACGGGTGCGTCCGTTTCTCGCCATGTACATCCGACCGAACGGGGCGTCGAAGGCGAGGAATTGTCGATCGACCTGGCGATGCTTGGCGAACCCGATGCCCCCGGGCTGCTGCTGATCATCTCGGGCACGCACGGTGTCGAAGGTTTTTGCGGCTCCGGCTGCCAGGTCGCCCTGCTCTGCGATGACGACTTTCGCGCCGCGATCGACCGCGCCGGCGTTTGCGTGCTGATGTTGCATGCGCTCAATCCCTATGGCTTCTCACATCTGCGGCGGGTCAACGAGGACAACGCCGATCTAAACCGCAATTTCATCGATTTCAGCGCGCCGCTGCCGGTCAATGCGGCGTACGAGGAAATCCACTCGCTGCTGCTGCCGCGAGCGTGGCCGCCGCCGGTCGACAGCGAGCGGCAGCTTGGCGCCTGGGTCGCGGCACATGGCCCGCTCGCGTACCAGGCGGCCGTCAGCGGCGGGCAGTACCGCTTTGCCGACGGCATGTTCTACGGGGGCGCCCGGCCGGCCTGGAGCAACCGCATGCTGCGCGCGGTGCTGGGTGAGCACGCGGCGGCCCGCAGCGCGCTCGGCTGGATCGATTTTCACACCGGCCTGGGCCCGCGCGGTCACGGAGAGCTGATCTACGCCGGCGGCAACGTCGCCGCCGACATCGCGCGCACCAAGGCGTGGTGGGGCGATAAGGTGACATCGTATTTCGACGGCACGTCGACCTCGGCCTCGCTGACCGGCGTCAACGGCTACGCGGCGTACGACGAATGCCCGGACAGCGAATTCGCCGGCATCGCGCTCGAATACGGCACCTGCCCGATCGAACAGACGCTGCAGGCGCTCCGCGCCGAGCACTGGCTGCATAATCATCCCGAAGCGTCGCGTTCGCAGCGTGATGAAATCAAGAGGGCGATTCGCGGCGTTTTCTACATCGATAGTGACGACTGGAAAGCCATGGTATTTGAACAGGCGGCCGACGCATGCCGCACGGCGGTGGGGCATCTCGCCCGCGCATCGGCCATTATCTGACGACACACGTTTGTCTTCTGGAGAGAACGACAATGAAACTGACTGCCTGCCGTATGCTGAAAATCCTGCTGCCGCTCGTTCTCGCCGGCGGACTCGCCGCCGCAACGCAGGCCGCGACCTACAAGTTTGCCGACCAGGGCGACGCGACATCGATGGATCCACATTCGCTAAACGAGTCGTTGCAACTGTCACTGCTCGGCAACATCTACGAGCCGCTGGTCGGGCGAGGCAAGAAGCTCGAGCTCATTCCGCTGCTGGCGACTTCATGGAAGCAGACCGAGCCGACCGTGTGGCGCTTCAACCTGCGGCAGAACGTCAAGTGGCACGACGGAACGCCGTTCACGGCCGACGACGTGATCTTCTCCTACGAGCGCTCGAAGGTCGACGGCTCGGACATGAAGACCAAAGTGGCGACGGTCAAGGAGATGCGGAAAATCGACGACCACACGGTCGATTTCGTCACCAACGATCCGTTCCCGATCCTGCCCGACACGATCAACACCTGGTACATCATGAGCAAGGCGTGGTGCGAGAAGAACAACGCTATCGCACCGGTCGACGTGCGCAAGGGTAAGGAGAACGCAGCGACCTTGCGCGCCAACGGCACCGGGCCCTTCATGCTCAAGTCGCGCGAGCCCGGCGTGCGCACGGTGTTCGTGCCGAATCCGAACTACTGGGAAAAGGTCGAGAGCAACGTCACCGAGGCGATATTCACGCCGATCAAGAACGATGCGACGCGGGTCGCCGCGCTGATCTCGGGCGACATCGACATGATGGAGCCGGTGCCTTTGCAGGACATCGAGAAGCTCAAGGCCGCGCCCGCGCTGAACGTGCTGCAGGGCCCCGAGTTGCGCACCATCTTCCTTGGCATGGACCAGGCCCGCGACGAGCTTCTGTTCTCGAACGTCAAGGGCAAGAACCCGTTCAAGGACAAGCGCGTGCGGCAGGCGTTCTACCAGGCGATCGATATCGAGGCGATCAAGACCCGCATCATGCGCGGCGCGTCGACGCCGACCAACGAGATGATCGCGCCGGGCATCCGTGGTTTTGATCCGGCGCTGAACAAGCGCGTGCCGCACGATGCCGCGGCGGCCAAGAAGCTCATGGTCGAGGCGGGGTATCCGGACGGGTTCGAAGTCGGAATGAACTGCCCGAACGACCGCTATGTCAACGACGCATCGATCTGCCAGGCGGTCGCGGCGATGCTGGCGCAGATCGGCGTCAAGGTGAACCTGATGGCGGAGACCAAGGTCACGTACTTTCCGAAGATACTGTCGCGCAACACCTCGTTCTACCTTCTGGGGTGGACGCCCGACTCCTACGACGCCCAGAACGCGATCTTCGCTCTGCTGATGACGCCGGCGCCGAACGGGCAGGGGCTGTTCAATCTCGGCAGCTACAGCAACAAGCGGGTCGACGAGCTGGGCAAGGCGATCGCCAGCGAGCTCGACCAGACCAAGCGCAATGCGATGATCTCCGAGCTGTTCAAGATCCACGGCGAGGAATTCGGCACGCTGCCGTTGCATCAGCAGGCGCTCGCCTGGGCGGCGAAGAAGAACGTCGCGCTGGTACAGCTGGCCGACAACACCAATCAGCTGAAGTGGACCGTCGTCAAGTGATGCCGGATACGACCTCGATGCCAAGGCGATGACGACGGCGGCGACTGTTCGCGCTTCGCGCCTCGCGCGCTGGCGCGACAGCGACCTGGCGTACAGCTTCCGCCGATCGCCGGTGGCGATGGTTTCGGCGGTGGTGCTGGCGCTTTGCCTGGGCGCGGCGCTGTTTGCGCCGTGGGTGGCGCCGCACAACCCGTTCGACTTGGCGACGCTCAACCTGCTCGACGCGCTGTCGCCACCTCATGGCATGGAGGGCGCCAAGGCAGGATACCTGCTCGGCACCGACGACCAGGGGCGGGATGTCCTGTCCGCGATCATGTTCGGCGCCAGGATTTCGCTGCTGGTGGGGCTTGCCTCGGTGCTATTCGCGATGGTTCTGGGGGTCAGCCTCGGGCTGATCGCCGGCTATGTGGGTGGAAAGCTCGACGCCATCATCATGCGCATCGCCGATGTCCAGCTTTCGTTTCCGGCAATCTTGATTGCGCTCTTGATCGACGGCGTTGCCCGCGCGGTCCTGCCGCGCGAGACGCACGGCGGACCGATTGCGCTGTTCGTGCTCATTTTCGCCATCGGCATTTCGAACTGGGTGCAATACGCACGCACGGTGCGCGGATCGACGCTGGTCGAAAAGAACAAGGAATACATCCAGGCCGCCCGGGTCATCGGCATCCGGCCAATGGGCATCATGCGCCATCATCTGCTGCCGAATGTGCTGGGACCGGTACTCGTGCTGGCCACGATCAATATCGCAACGGCAATCATCACCGAAGCGACCTTGTCGTTTCTCGGCGTGGGCGTGCCGCCCACGCAACCGTCACTGGGAACGCTGATACGCATCGGTAACGATTTCCTTTTCTCCGGCGAATGGTGGATCACCATCTTTCCGGGGGCAGCGCTGGTGATCATGGTCCTCGCGATCAACCTGCTGGGCGACTGGTTGCGCGACGCGCTCAATCCGAGACTGCAGTAAATGGCGCTGCTCACGGTCGAGCGCCTTCGCGTCGAGTTTCCAACGCGCCGCGGCCTGCTGGTCGCGGTCGATGACGTTTCCTTTTCGATCGCGCCGGGCGAGGTCCTCGGCGTCGTCGGCGAATCCGGCGCGGGAAAATCGCTGACCGGCGCGGCGATCATCGGACTGATCGACCCGCCGGGACGCATTGGCGCCGGGCAGGTGCTGCTCGATGGCCGGCGCATCGACAATCTGCCGGCCGAAGCGATGCGTCGCGTTCGCGGCCGTGAGATCGGCGCGGTCTTCCAGGATCCGCTGACCTCGCTCAATCCGCTGTACACGATCGGCCGGCAATTGATCGAGACGATCACCACGCACCTCGACATGTCGCCGAGAGAGGCCCGGCAGCGCGCGCTGGACCTGCTCGCCGAGGTCGGCATCTCCGCGCCGAAGCGGCGCATTAATCACTATCCGCACCAGTTCTCAGGCGGCATGCGCCAGCGCGTGGTGATTGCATTGGCGCTCGCCGCCAAGCCCAAGCTGATCATCGCCGACGAGCCCACGACGGCACTCGATGTGTCGATTCAGGCGCAGATCATCGCCCTGCTGAAAAGGCTGTGCCGCGACCACGGCACCGCAGTGATGCTGATTACGCACGACATGGGCGTGATCGCCGAAACCGCCGATCGGGTGGCGGTAATGTACGCCGGCCGCATCGTCGAGATCGGGCCGGTCGGCGATGTCATCCACCAGCCGCAACACCCGTACACGCGCGGCCTGATGGGATCGATCCCCTCGATCGTCGACGAGCGCGAGCAGCTGGCCCAGATCGACGGTGCGATGCCGCGACTGACGGCGATACCCGCCGGCTGTCCGTTTCACCCGCGCTGCGCGTACGCGTTCGATCGCTGCCGTGTCGAGCGGCCCGAACTCTTGAGCGCGGCAACCAGCCTGGCGGCATGCTGGCTGCACGCGACCACAGCGGGCGTCGCATGAGTACGTCCATGAATCCGCCGCTGCTCGAGCTGATCGACGTCGCCCGTTATTTCGACGTCTCAGCCCCTTGGCTCAACCGGCTGATCGAACGCAAGCCGCGGCAGATCCTCAAGGCGGTTGACGGGGTCAGCCTGACGATCGCCAAGGGTGAAACCCTCGGACTGGTCGGCGAGTCCGGTTGCGGCAAGTCGACGATTGCGCGCTTGATCGTCGGCTTGTACCGGCCGACGCGGGGCGAAATCCGGTTCGCCGGCCGGCGCATCGATTTCGCCGACGCCGAGCGCGCACTGCGGCGCACGATGCAGATGATCTTTCAGGATCCTTACGCCAGCCTCAATCCGCGCTGGCGCGTGGCCGACATCGTCGCCGAGCCGATCCGCGCGCACGGTATCGCGCAAGCGCCGCGCGAGATCGAGGCGCGGGTGACTGCGCTGCTCGAGCAAGTCGGCCTTGCCGGCGCAGACGGCGCCAAATACCCGCACCAGTTCTCCGGCGGGCAGCGGCAGCGCGTCTCGATCGCGCGGGCGCTGGCGACCAATCCGGCGTTCCTGGTCTGCGACGAGCCCACTTCCGCGCTCGACGTCTCGGTGCAGGCCCAGGTGCTGAACCTGATGCGCCGGCTGCAGCGCGAGCTCGGCCTCACCTATCTATTCATTTCGCACAATCTCGCGGTCGTGCATCACGTCGCCGATCGGGTCGGCGTCATGTATCTGGGACGCATCGTCGAGCTGGCACCGACGCGCGAGCTATTCGCTTCGCCGCAGCATCCGTATACGCAGATGCTGCTCGCGGCCGTGCCGGACCTTTCGCTGACCGGCAAGCCGCGCACGGCGGTCGCCGGCGAAGTGCCCAACCCGCTCGACCCGCCGCCCGGCTGCGCGTTCCACCCGCGCTGTCCCTATGCGAACGAGCGCTGCCGCGTAGAAACGCCGGTTTTGAAACGCGCTCCGGCGGCGGGCGCCAGCGCCATGGCGGCCTGTCATGCCGTCGAAGAAGGCCGCCTTACCCCGGTCCTCGACGCTGCATAAACCGCGTCCGGCAGCCCGAGGTCCGGGCGTCGAATCGGCTATAATTCGCCCTTGTTCGCGGCATCGGGCGAGCAACCGCCGGACGCCGGCCGGAAAAGCTGACCCGAGTCGCTCAACCCGGCGGCGCTCCTCACCAGGCCGCGCCGCGCAAGTCCAGAAGAACTCGAATTGCGCCTCACACAGATCAAGCTGGCCGGCTTCAAGTCCTTTGTCGATCCAACCGTCATCGCGACGCCGGGGCAGCTGGTCGGCATCGTTGGACCGAACGGTTGCGGCAAGTCCAACGTGATCGACGCGGTGCGCTGGGTGCTCGGCGAGTCGAAGGCGTCTGCCTTGCGCGGCGAATCGATGCAGGACGTGATCTTCAACGGCGCCGGCGAGCGCAAGCCGGTCGGGCGCGCGTCGGTCGAGCTGTTCTTCGACAACAGCCAGGGGCGAATCGGCGGCCAGTGGGGCCAGTACAGCGAGCTTTCGATCAAGCGCGTGCTGACGCGCGAAGGCGACTCAACCTACTACATCAATAACATCCCCGTCCGGCGCCGCGATATACACGACCTGTTTCTCG
>JBDTNP010000110.1:0-2214 GCA_039933695.1 Betaproteobacteria bacterium
CGCTGGCCCTGATGCGCTGGGCAATGGCCAGCTGGGAGCGCATCGCTGTCCTCAACCGTTTTTTCGGCGGCACCTTCGCTCCCAGGCTGGAGCTCGACCTGGTGCCCGGCATTGCCTGCGCTGCGCACTGCGTGCTTGTTGCCGCGCGCGTCCCATCATCGGTCGACGACTACATCGCCGCCGGTCGCGCGCTGCAGCGGTTCTGGCTCACCGCAACGGGTATGGGTCTCCAGTTCCAGCCGGAATACACGCCGCTGATTTTCGCGCGCTATGCACGGGAAGGGCGGCATTTCACCGCGGTTGCCAGCGCGATCCGGCGCGCGCAGTCGACACGCAACGCACTCGAGCGCCTGCTCGGAGTCGATGTCGCGGAGCGCGCCGTATTCATCGGACGGATCGGGGCCGGTCATCCCGCGCAGGCGCGCTCATTGCGCCTGCCGCTCGAGCATCTGCTCACCGACGGCGATCAGAAGCTGTAGCGCAATTCCGTGTAGACGCGATCACGCGAATTGAATCGTCCGAATAGGCCGGTGGGCGAACCGCCAAAGGCGTCGATACCCGCCACCGCCCGCCAGTTCGGGGCGAATCCCCAGACGAGCTTCGGACGCAACATCCAGTCGACCCGGTCGAGGCTCGACACGAACAGCACCTCGGCCGACAACGCTGATGTGAGCTTCGTGCTTACGAACACCGACCCGCCGCTCTCGACTCGCCGCGGAATGATGTCGGGGTCGTGATTGCTATAGAAACGCTGGAAAAACTGCACGTTGAAACGTGACTCCTCACCGAATGGAATGTCCATGCTGGCAATGTAGTCGAACGTATTCTGCTTGACGACACCGTCATCGTCGGTGAGACGCGTGACGTTGTATCCGGCGCCGGCCGTATAGACGCTTTCGATCTTGACGACATAGTCACTGAAGTCCTTCGCGAGCGTTGCGCCGGCCTGCCAGATGCGGTCATGCCGGGGCTGATAGACGAAAAGCGGCGCGGGATCGGCGACAATCTCTCGATAGAATGTGGGGCTGGCATCGAAGCTGCGGTAATAGAAGACGGAACCATCCCAGCCGTTCTTCAGGTACGACATCCGGCCCCCATAGGCTCCGTTCGATACGCTATTGCCGGGGCGAACCTCGTTCTCGAACGCGACGCCGTAACCGGGGGGCGAAGGCGGCGGATAGGGAAAGAAATCAGCGCCCGGCTTGCCGATCCTGTCATAACTCATCACCGGTATCCAAACCGCCTCGGCGTGGAAATCGTTCTTGAAGTACTCAGCGCGCGCCGCCCATTGCGGTATGCGGATAAGGTCGAAGTCCGGCAGAACGAATTCACGGAGGTCCTTTGCCGATACCACATCGGCAAAAAACAATCCGACCACTTCGCCCCAAATGATGTGCTGCCGCCCGAAGCGAAAGTCGAAATCGCCGGCCGAGTAGTCCAGGTAATTCTCGCGCGCGATGAACTCCTGGCGCTGGTCATGCGCGACGGCGCCCGGATAGAAATCGGTGGCGTTGAACACCGCGTCATAGCTCGCGCCGCCGCTCAATTTCCACCGGACCTGCTCGCTGAAGCGGCCTTCGACCTCGACTTCGAGCCGGCCCTTGAGTTTCGACCAGTGTGCCGGCGACGGATAGGTGTACGCGAATTCGCCCTGCGAATAGCCTCTCCACTTTGGAGCAATCGTCTCTTCGATCGAAACCGCGGTCGCGTCGGTGTCGGCGGCGGCAATCTGAACGGCAGGCCGGAAGCCCAGGACAGCATCGTCGCGCGCAGCCGCCGCCGGAACCCATGAAATGCGCTCGTCTGCGACCGCATTCCAGCTTGCCCCCCACAGCGCGACCGCCATCAGCAGGCGTATCCGCCGAGCGCCGGTCATTGGCCTAGGCATCGTTGTCCTCGTCGTCGGAAATCGTATCGATCGTGCGCTCGGCCGCATACGACCACTCCTTTCCATTGCGTACACCCAGACGAACGATTTCTCCGTCTTCGAGGTCGACACGCCGATCGGCCATGTCGATCACTCTCTTATCATGCGTCGAGAAAACGAAGGTTGCGCCGCTCTGGCGGTTGATCTTGCGCATCAGGCGCAAGATGCGCCCGCCGGTCTTATGGTCGAGATTCGCGGTCGGTTCGTCGGCGAGAATGATCTTGGGATGGGTGGCCAGTGCCCGCGCGATCGCCACGCGCTGCCGCTGACCGCCGCTCAGCTGGTTC
>JBDTNP010000111.1:0-2325 GCA_039933695.1 Betaproteobacteria bacterium
ACGCGCTGGTTGTCGGCGAAATACGCCTTGACGCCGATTTCGGTCGAGCGGCTGACTGCCGGCCGCAGCGCGAAGTTGAGACCGGTACCGGCGTTGCGGTAGGCGAGCTCGATGAAGGTCGGCGTCTCGAAGCCCTCGCCCCAGTTGGCGTAGACGTTGATGTCGTTCGCCGCGCGCCAGACGATGCCGCCCACGGGGCTCGCATGCGAGAACGCCACCCGGCCGCTGTCGTCCGGATTCAAGGCGGTGATGTAGTGGTCGATCGAATCGAAGCGCACGTCGCTGTAACGCGCGCCGGCAAGCACCGACAAGGCGTCCAGCGGAAACCACTCAGCCTGCGCATAGGCATCCTGGTTGCGCACGGTATCGTCTTCGTCGCGGCGCAGATCGCCCAGCGCCCCGTTGTTGTTGACGAAGCCCTTGCGCGCCTGTTGCTGCCGGTCGTAGGCGGCGCCGACGGTCAGCGTCAGCGGTCGGCCGGCGGCGGCGATACGGGTCGTCGCGCGAAGGTCGACGCCGGCGAAATTGCCGGACAGGTCGGTGACGCCGCCCGACGAAGTGTCCAGCGAGCCCATGAGTGCCAGGTATTGCCGGACCGCGCGCTGTCCGGCGTAGGTGGTCAGGCGCAAGGTGGTGTCGGCGCCGATGCTGCGTTCGATCGTCGCCCCGCCCTGCTGCTGGCCGACGGTCTTCCGGGTATTGAACAGCGTCGCCGCGGGGTCGGCTTGGCGCGGATTCGTCTGCCACTGGGCGCGCGTCAGCCCGAGCGGATCCTGCGCCTCGGGCTGGTAGAGCGAGTTGGCGATCATCGTGACCCGGGTGCCGTCGCCGAGGGCGAACTTCACCTTCGCATTGAACTGATCGCGCTGCGCTTCGCTGTGGTCGCGGTAGCCGTCGGTCGCGAAGTGATTGGCGGCAACCGAGAAATTCACTCCCCGCTCGTCGCCGGCGAATTTGGCGATCGCGTTCCAGGTGCCGTAGCTGCCGCCGATCACCTGCGCCTGCGCCGTCGGCGTCGGCGGGCCGTCCTCGGTGAAAATCGAGATCACCCCGCCGGAGGCATTGCCATAAAGGGTCGAGAACGGGCCGCGCAGGACTTCGATGCGCTGGGCGGAAGCCAGACTGAAGCTGCCCGTCTGCCCCTGGCCGTCCGGCATGGTCGCCGGAATGCCGTCCTGGAACAGCCTGATGCCGCGGACGCCGAAGCTGGCCCGTGCGCCGAACCCGCGCGAGGAAATCTGCAGGTCCTGGGCGTAGTTCCATCGGTTTTGCACGACCAGGCCCGGCACGCGCGACAGCGATTCCGAAAGGTTGATCTGCAGCTGCCCCTGCTGGATCCGCGCCGCGCCGATGCTGTCGATCGCCACCGGCAGGTCGAACGCGCGCTCTTCGATCCGCGTCGCGGTGATGACCAGCGGGTCGATGCGCACGACTTCCTGCGCCCAAGCGAACTCCGGTATAGGTGTGCCGGCGATGGCCAGCAGAATCGCTGCTGGCAGGATCGGCCGGGTCCGGCGCCCGCCGCGAGGAACGGAATTAGGCATGTCTTTCGCGCAGGGACCAAGGGAGTTGCGACAAGTCGTGTAGCATAACCGATCGTTTGCGCCGGCTCCATTGCGACCCAGCCCGCGTCTCGAGGAGCAATCACCGCCATGCGCTTTCCCTGGATCCTGATCGCGGCGGCGTTATCGGCCGCCGCATCGCTGGCGGCCGCGGCGGCGCCGGTTGCCTACGCCTCGAATGAAGGCTCGGGCACGGTGTCGATGATCGACACCGCCACTGACAAGGTGACGGCGACGTTCAGCGTCGGCGGCAAGCCGCGCGGCATCGCGCTTTCACCCGACGGCAGGCGGCTCTACTTGAGCGATCAGACCGGCAATGCGGTTCTGACCCTCGATGCGGCAAGCGGCGCGCCATTGGGACGTACGCCGCTGGGAAAATCCCCCGAAGGCATCTATCTGTCGAGCGACGGCAAGCTGCTGGCCGCCGCGGTCGAGGAAGACGACCAGGTGATGCTGGTCGATACGGCGAGCGGCAAGGTCGTGCGCAAGGTCAAGATGCGCGGCAAAAACCCCGAGCACGCGGTGTTCAGCCCCGATGATCGATGGCTTTACGTCAGCAGCGAGGAAGCCGACAGCGTCGACATCGTCGACCTAGGCAAGGGAGAGGTCGTGCAGTCGGTAAAGGTCGGCGACCGGCCGCGCGGCATCGGTTTCCTTCCCGATGGCAAGCGCGCCTACGTTGCGGCGGAGCACGCGGACACGGTCAACGTCATCGATGTCGCGACGATGAGGGTTATCGCAACGATCAAGGCCGGCAGCCGAT
>JBDTNP010000112.1:0-4078 GCA_039933695.1 Betaproteobacteria bacterium
ACAAGATCCCGCTGGAAGATTACGAGCGTGGAATGAAGGCGCTGATTGAAGACATCGAGGCGCGGCGGTAAGAGTGCTGCGTGTCTCGCGAGCTTGAGGACCGGCTGGAGCGGTCACCCGGAAGCGACGGGGCCAAGCCCGTTGCTTGAGAGCGCGGCTCCGCGGCCGGCCGCGGGACGTCGTGCCAGCAGTCACGACATCGTCGGTCCCTTGGTTCGCGGGCGCGGCTCGTCTGGCGGGCGCCGCGACCAGCGGTCCAGAAACTCGCCGGCCCGTTTGGCGCCGCCGAGGCCGAACGCGAGCGCCAGGGCGATCGCGATCGCGGCGACGATGATGAGGAACGTCTGCCGAATGATATCGCCTAGCCCAAGCTGGTCCAGTGCGATGAGGACCACGAACACCATGATCGCGTAGACGGTGAAACGGCCCAGCAGTTCTGCGTCTCCCATTCCCACGTTCTTGCAGTAGGTCGTCACCGCGGCCCCGACGAAGCGGGCGAAGTATGCGCCGAACGCGAGGATCACGACCGCGACCATTACCTTGGGCACAAACAGCACGATGTGGCCGATCAGATCCGTCACATACGACAGTCCCATGCTGTTGAACGCGATCATCAGCGCCGCCAGCAGCAAAAGCCAATAGACGAGCAGGCCGAACACGTGGACGGTGTCCGTTTCGCCGCCGCCTTGCCTCAGGAAGCGATCGATGCCCGCCTTTTCAGTCACGATATTGAAATTGATCGCGCGAAGCATGCGTACCGTCGCGAATCGCCCCGCTTTTGCGATAAGCCAGCCGATGAGCAATATCGCGATTGCAAGCAGTACGCGGGGAAGAAACTCACCCACCTGGAGCAGGGACGCCCGGATCGGCTCGAGCAGCATTTGCATGTCTTGCATCGCGTCCTCCTTTCACATCGTCGTGTACGCGGCACCCGGAACCGGGTTCGCTCAGTCTGTGGCGCCCAGAAGCTCGATGATGCCGCGCAGCGGAAGGCCCACCCAGTCGGGCCGGTTTTCCGACTCGTAATTCAGTTCGTAGAATGCCTTCTCGAACAGGAAAAGCTCGAGCAGACCTCTCCGTTGCGTCCCGGCGCCCAGGAGGCCGGCAGCCTCGATGACGTGATCATAGCCTTCGATGAACACGCGGTGGGTCTCGCGCAACCACTCCGACCCGAATCGCTTCCGCCACGCATCTGCTTCCGTGGCGACTTCGACGCGCGCCAGGGCTGCGTGCAGGGCATAGTCGAACGAACGGATCATACCGGCGACGTCTTTCATCGGAGACTGCTTCTCGCGACGCTCGCCGAGGCTTCGGGTCGGCTCGCCCTCGAAATCGGATATGACGAAATCGTTCTCCACGACGAGGACCTGTCCAAGGTGGTAGTCGCCGTGAATGCGGGTGCGGATGCCCCCCCGGCGGTCGGCCGCGTGTGCGTCGATGCGCGCGAGAATCGCCTTGCGCTGTGCGAGCACCCGGGTCGCGTCGGCGCGCGTCGATTCGGGGAGACCTGCGGTGACTTGCTCCAGCCGATCAAGCGCGGCATTCGCCTCGGCATGCGCGCGGTTGACCCACGCCGCGACGTCCTCGGGGCCGATCGGCACCGGGTCGAATGCCGGATCGCCCTGAGCGCGCGCCATTGCTACATGCAGTTCGCCGGTACGAACGCCAAGCGCGCGTACGAGCGACATGTAGCCGCCGTGAAGGCTCGTCGGTGTCGTCGACTGCTCTGCCGGAGGGGTCGATTGTTCCAGGAAGCGCTCGAGGTAGTTCAGCGTGACGGTCCACCCGTCTCCCTGGTTCTCGACGTATCCCTGCAGCAGTGCAAGCGTGGCGATCTGGCCGTCGTCCGCGATGTAGTCGATCGTGCCGGCGACCGGAACGCCGTTCGCGAACCCGACGTCGGTCAGGAAACGGCCGATCTCCACCTCGGGATTCACACCTGCTTGCAGCCGGCGATAGGCTTTGAGGAACAGCTTCTCTCCGAGAACCACCACGGTGTTGCTGCTCTGCGCGCCAGGCAGCCCGACCCGAAGATCTTCGATCGCCGCGCCCGCCAGCCGGGCAAACGCGGCGGTGGGTGTGAAGCGGACTCTTCCGCGCGCCGTCTTGAGCTCCGTGCCGGCGCCGATTGCGGTCACCAGTGCGCGGCAGAACATGTCGTCGCCGAATGCGTCGGCCATGACTCCTACCTTGGCCTGTTGACGTATTTTCGCCACCGTGAGCGGCAACAGGGCGCGCAGCTGTTCGTCGTCGGGTTCCCAGGCCAGCGTCAAGGGCAGGAAATACGACTGCGACTGCCCGCCGCTGGATTCGGCGCTCGCCAGCGCGATGAGCCAATCGTTCCCCGCATGGTTCCACTCGAGGTAGTCGACCAGCTGGACACGCTGCACCCGTTCGTGCTTGGCGGCGTACCAGCGCCGACCGGCGACGAACTCCGGCAGCACTTCGCGCTCGAATTGCGCACGTCCCTTTTCGGCCAAGGCGATCCGCCAGGGCACGACGCGGTCGCGGAACAGGCTGGCCCAGCCGTCGAAGAGGACCAGGACAGGCAATTCGTCGCGCGGAAGCCTGTCCTCGTGCCACGCAGGAACGTCCGCACTCGCCGCGAGCCGGAACCACAGAAAGCCATGACCCGCCAGAGTCAGAAGGTACGGCAGGTCGCCGATCGGAGGGAAAGCCGTCTTTCCCATCAGTTCCACCGGGACGCGGCCCTTGAAGCGCCCGAGGTTCAGTTCGACCGGTTGCGCGGTGCGGGCGAGATTGGCGACGCAGAGGACAATCTCCTCCTCGTACTCGCGGAAGTACGCGAGCACTTTGCGATTGCCCGGCTTGAGAAAGGTAAGCTTGCCGCGGCCGAACGAACGCAAGCCCTTGCGCGCGGCGAGCATCTTGCGCGTCCAGTTGAGCAGCGACGACGGCTCGCGCAACTGCGCCTCGACGTTGACTGCCTCGTACCCGTAGATCGCATCCATGATGGGCTGCAGGTACAGTCTTTGCGGATCGGCGCGTGAAAATCCCCCATTTCGTTCCGGCCGCCATTGCATCGGCGTGCGTACGCCGTCGCGGTCGCCGAGATAAATATTGTCGCCCATGCCGATTTCGTCGCCGTAGTAAAGCGTCGGCGAGCCCGGCATCGACAGCAGCAGGCTGTTCATCAGCTTGATCAGATTGACGTCGTTTTCGAGCAGCGGCGCGAGGCGCCGGCGGATGCCGAGGTTGATGCGCGCACGCGGGTCGGCGGCGTACATCTGGTACATATAGTCGCGTTCCTTGCCGGTCACCATTTCGAGCGTGAGCTCGTCATGGTTGCGCAGAAATATCGCCCATTGGCAGTTGTCCGGTATGTCCGGCGTCTGCTGCATGATTTCGGTGATTGGGTAGCGATCCTCCTGCGCGATCGCCATGTACATGCGCGGCATCAGCGGAAAGTGATATGCCATGTGGCATTCATCGCCGTCGCCGAAGTATTCGCGTACGTCTTCAGGCCACTGGTTCGCCTCGGCCAGCAGCAGCACGTTCGGATAGTGTGCGTCGACCAGCGCACGCAATTCCTTTAGCACCGCATGGGTCTCGGGGAGGTTCTCGTTATTGGTGCCCTCTCGTTCGCAGAGGTACGGTATCGCGTCGAGGCGGAAACCGTCCACGCCCATGTCGAGCCAGAACCGCATGACCCGGAAAATTGCTTCGCGCACCTCCGGGTTGTCGAAATTCAGGTCGGGCTGGTGGCTGAAGAACCGGTGCCAATAGAAGGCCTTTGCCGTTTCGTCCCACGCCCAGTTCGACTTCTCGGTGTCGGTGAAGATGATCCGCGTCCCGCTGTACTTGGATGGATCGTCGCTCCAAACATAGAAGTCCCTCTTTGGCGAGCCCTTGGGGGCCCGCCGCGCCTCCTGGAACCACGGGTGCTGATCGGACGTGTGATTGACGATCAGCTCGGTAATCACACGCAGATCGCGTTGATGCGCCTCGCGCACGAAATGATGGAAATCGTCGCGAGTGCCATACGAGGCGTGGACGTTCTGATAGTCGGCGACGTCGTAGCCGTCGTCCTTGAGCGGCGACGGATAGAACGGGAGCA
>JBDTNP010000113.1:0-11311 GCA_039933695.1 Betaproteobacteria bacterium
ACGAAGGGGTTGCCGCCGAGCGCGATGCCGTCATTCGCGACGGCTCCGGGCAAGCCCGGGTTGCATTCGGCCTCGCAAAAGGGAATAATCAGAAAAAAATGACAATGTCATAATGGGAAAGACCGATTCGGAAGGAGAAATTCATGCTTAATTTCAATCGCCGTGACAACCCCACCGACCGCAACGATGCCGGCAAGTCCGGGCTCAAGCCCGCGCTGTACGATCCGCCGATCGCGCCTGCTCGCGCCGCGTCCGCCGGGGCGGCGCTGCGCCAGCAAGCCCAGGCCGCGGCAGCGCCGCGCGCGCTGCCGCCGACGACCGCGCCGACGCCGACCGAGGCGATTGCTCCCGCTGCGCCCGCACGCGCCGCGGGCGCCGCCGTAAGCTCCAGCGCTGAAACCGCGGGGAGCAAGTTGTTCGTCGGCGTCAACATCAAGCTCAAGGGCGTGGAGATTTCCGATTGCGACGTGCTGGTCATCGAGGGTCATGTCGAGGCCACTGTGCACAGCAAGGCGATGCAGATCGACAAGCCGGGTACGTTGAAGGGCACCGCCTTGATCGACGTGGCCGAAGTCCACGGCGATTTTTCCGGCGAGCTGACCGCGCGCACCCGACTGGTCGTTCATGGCACCGGCCGAGTGTCGGGCAAGATCCGCTACGGCAAGCTGATCGTCGCCGAAGGCGGCGAGCTCTCCGGCGACGTCAAGCGCATCGACGAAGCGGAAGAGCAGGCGATGCCCGCGCGCGCGGCGGGCCGCGATCCGCGCGACATGCTGGGATCGGCCAACGCGATGGGATCGGCCTAGCGCGCCTTTGAGACGACCGCGACCGGCTCAACGGCCACCGTGGTCGCTGAGGCCATGGTCGACGCTGGCCAAGGCAATAGGTCGATCGACGCGTCGTGTAGCGCGTTGCGGATGCGCATCGTGTGCGTCCCCGGCCAATAGATCCGGCCGCAAAGCGTGCAACGGGCGAATTTGTCGTGCCGCTCGCGAACGCGCGCCGGCACGAGGCTCGCCACGCTGCGCCGGGCGAGCGGGCGCAAGCTGCCGTTGCATAGCGCGCAGCGCGTGAACGGCCGGGCACTGCCGACCAGGTCGAACGCGGCAAGCGTCTCGCGCAGCTGCTCGATCGGCCGCGTGTGGCGGATCCAGCGGCCTCGCGCGACGGCGGCGTGCTTGAGCAGGCCCTTGTCCCGGGTCAGGATGATGCGCGACTGGTCGTGCGCCAGCCGCACGATCTCGTGATCGTCGTAGTCGTTGCGATAAAGCGTATCGAAGCCAAGCAGACGCAGGTATCGCGCCAGCGTGCCCAGATGCACGTCGAGCACGAATCGCGTGCGCCGCAGCGGCCGCGGCCGC
Source organism: Betaproteobacteria bacterium (assembly GCA_039933695.1). Classification (GTDB taxonomy): domain Bacteria; phylum Pseudomonadota; class Gammaproteobacteria; order Burkholderiales; family Casimicrobiaceae; genus PALSA-1003. Next base: position 1,362 of record JBDTNP010000113.1, read on the forward strand.
AGGCGCGTCAGCGGCGAGATGTCGAAGCGCTCGAACACCGGGTAGACGGCGATCCGGTTGCCGTCGCGCAGGCGCCGCGCAAAGTCGACCGACACGCCGTCGATCAGCACCAGATCGACTTCGGCGTGCGGCACGCCGATCGCTTCGATGACGTCCTTGACCGCCGGCGTGCCGTTGAAGGCGTGGCTGAACGTGCGTTTGCGCAGCTCCGGGCGCAGGAAGTCGTTCAGCTCCTCGTAGAAGCGGAAGTCGGCGACCGAGTGCGCCGGCCCCGGCTTGACCCTAGGACTTTGTCTGGAAGGCATTCTCGAGCAGGTTGCGGTCGATGCCGCCGCTCGCCGGGTCTCCGGTGGCAAAGCGATAGAGTGCCGCCGAGTAGATGCCTTGCAGCGTCGCCTGCGCAAGCGCGACGAGACTGACCGCCAGCACCAGCAGCACCGCCAGAATGATGCCGAGCGCCCATTCGCGGTTGCCGAAGGCGGCGAAGACCAGCACGCCGCCGGTGATTGCGACCAGGAACATAATGGCGCCGAACACCAGGCCGATGCCCGTATTGCCGATGATGTTCTCGCCCCAGGACTTCTTGATCAGCTCGGCGCTGCGTCCGATCGCTTCGATCGGGCCGACGTTCTCTGCGGCGAGTATCGGCACGACCAGTGCCGTCGCGACCGTCCAGCCGACGCCGACCAGCCCGACGACGATCTTGCCGATGATGCCGACCCGCTCGGCGATCGCGCGGAGCAGCGTCCCGACGGTGGCGGCAATAAACGCGTAGACGAGGATGACCGGCAGCAGCGCCGCTGCGCGCTGCAAGCCGTCGGCGACGCCGGCGTCCTCGTCGTCGAAGCGCCGCATCGCGACTTCAACCAGCGCCGTGTTGAAGAAAATCACGATCGAATACTGGATCCAGTAAAAAACGAACAGCGCCAGGTAACCGGTCGACGAAATCGCGTGCGGCGCCTTGCCTGCGGCGAAGCCGAACGCCGGCAGCAGAGGCACGGCGAAGCTGCCGATGATCAGCACCATCGCGATCGACGACAGCAGCGGAAAGACGAGCAGCGACTTGTCTTCCATCAGCAGCCGCCAGCATTCCGCCGCGAGATCCCAGCTTCTCTGAAATCGATCGAACATCAGCGCTCCCGGCACGCCGTCTCTCGGCGGTGCGTAGGCTAAGCAATCCGGCGCCGCTGCGCAATAGCGCACGGCACCGCACGTTGGGGGGGCGGTCCTCCGGCGCTGGCCCCCGCCCTCAGGCGCCGCGCGCGACCAGCTCGACCAGCGCCGGGCCGTAGCGTTCCAGCTTTTTCGCGCCGATGCCTGCGATCCCTGCGATCGCCGCGATGCCGTCCGGCCGCTGCCGGGCGATCTCGGCCAGCGTCCGGTCGTGCAGGATGACGAATGCCGGGACCGCCTGCGCCCGCGCCTCGGCGAGGCGCCAGACCTTGAGCCGATCGAGCAGTGCGTTCTCGGCCGCGGTCAGCGTCGCGCCCGGGCCGCCGGCGCTACGCGTGGATCGCGCACGGCCTCGCGGCAGCGCGCGGCGCAGCGCGATCAGACGCTCGCCCTTGAGCACCGGCCGGCTGGCCGCATTGAGCCGCAGCGCGCCGTGCGCTTCGTGGTCGACGCTCGCCAAGCCGAGGGCGACCAGTTGCCGGAACACGTTGCGCCAAGCCCCCTCGTCGATATCGGCGCCCACCCCGAATACCGAGAGCTGGTCGTGTCCCCAGCGCTGCACGCGCTCGCCCGCCTTGCCGCGCAGCACGTCGATCAAGTGCAGCGCGCCGAATCGCTGGCCGGTGCGGTAGATCGCCGACAGCGCCTTTTGCGCCTCAGAGGTGGCATCGTAGGTTTCGGGGGGCGCGAGGCAAGTGTCGCAATTGCCGCAAGGAGTGCTTGCCTCGCCGAAGTAAGCGAGCAGCCGCACGCGGCGACAGCCGGCGGTCTCGCACAGCCCGAGCAGCGCATCGAGCTTGGCCGCGCTGACGCGCTTGTAATCTTCGGCGGCATCGGAGGCTTCGATCAGCCGCCTCTGCTGGACCACGTCCGACAGGCCGTACGCCATCCAGGCATCCGCCGGTGCGCCGTCTCGTCCGGCGCGTCCGGTTTCCTGGTAATAAGCCTCGACGCTCTTCGGCAGATCGAGATGGGCGACGAAGCGCACGTCGGGTTTGTCGATGCCCATGCCGAAGGCGATCGTCGCGACCATCACCAGGCCTTCTTCGCGCTGAAATCGCGCCTGGTTCTCGCTCCGCGTCGCGTTGTCCATGCCGGCGTGATAGGGCAGGGCGTTGACGCCGTTCGAGCCGAGCCACGCCGCCGTCTCGTCGACCTTGCGCCGCGACAGGCAGTAGACGATGCCGGCCTCGCCCGCATGCTCGTCGACGATGAAGCGAAACAGCTGCGCGCGGCCATCGTCCTTGTCGACGATCGTATAGCGGATGTTCGGGCGGTCGAAGCTGGATACGAACACGCGCGCCCCACCGAGATCGAGGCGCGTCACGATCTCGGCGCGCGTCTGCGGATCGGCGGTCGCTGTCAACGCGATTCGCGGCACGTGCGGATAACGCTGATGCAGCACCGACAGCGCCAGGTACTCGGGCCGGAAATCGTGGCCCCATTGCGACACGCAATGCGCTTCGTCGATCGCGAACAGCGCGACCTCGGCCCGGTCGATCAGGTCGAGGCAACGCGGCATCGTCAGCCGCTCCGGCGCGACGTACAGGAGGTCGAGCTCGCCGGCGACCAGCGCACGCTCGGTCGCGCGCGCGGTATCGGCGCTCTGAGTCGAATTCAGGAATGCGGCGCGTACACCCAGCTGCAGCAGGGCAGCGACCTGGTCCTGCATCAGCGCGATCAGCGGCGAGACGACGATCCCCGTCCCCGGCCGCAGCAGCGACGGGATCTGGTAGCAGAGCGACTTGCCCCCGCCCGTCGGCATCAGCACCAGCGCGTCGCTGCCACCGACGATGTGGTCGACGACTTCACCTTGGCCGGCGCGGAAGGCCGGATAGCCGAAGGTCTGGCGCAGCAGCTCGCGCGCCGTGCCGGCAGGTGAGATGCTGCCCATGTCGTGATTGTAGTCGATGGCGGCGCCGCCAATTCGGCGCTTCGGACGAGTCCTACTTGCGCGTGCGCCGGTTCCTACTTGGAGAGGGCAAGTCAACCGACGCGGCTGCTTTCCAACCGCGATCGGCGGAACAATCGCCACTGCGCGCGGTTCCAAGCTCGACGCGGCGGACTTTTCGCCGCTGTATGTGCGAAAGGAGATCCATTATGGCGAGATATGGCAAGAAGGCTCAAAGCAAGGTCGAGAAGACGATGCGCGAGCGCAAGCGCGGAACCCTGCGCAGCGGACGGTCCGGCAAGCAGGTGACCAGCCGCAAGCAGGCGATCGCGATCGGTCTGTCGGAAGCGCGCCGCGCCGGCGCCAAGGTGCCGAAGCGGAGATCGTCTTCCTCGAAAAGGGGATCGTAACGATCGGAAGTCACGACACACCGACCGGCGCTTCGCGAGAAACGCCGGCCGGCAACTAGCCGGACGCCGGCTGGCGCCCTCAGGGGAGGCGGCGTCCGACGTCATCCCACCGCCCGAGCGTAGCGGCGGCTTCGTAGGTCCTCTGCAGGAAATCGAGCACTACGCCATCGGGCGACGGCGCTTCCCGGACCTTGTCGTACGGCAGGATGAATTCGCGCAGGTCACGGTGGTAGTAACCGGGGAGTGCAATCCCGGTATCACTGAATCCTTCCGGCTCCGGATACGCATACGCGTAGAACGCGGCTTCAGGCAGCATTTCGTTGCCCGGCCAGAAGCCGCAGCTGCTGACTTCGTGCGAATACGCCTCGCGCGCGACGCGGTCGGGCAAGTGCGGCACGCCGCCCGGGTGCTCGGGGGCGGGGCGGCCGGAAAAGCGCGTCACCGCGAGATCGAAGCCGCCCCAGAAAAAGTGCACCGGGCTGCATTTGCCGTTGAAGCCGGCGCGGAATTGCTTGAGCAGGCGATCGGCCTGCAGCAGCGCCGCAAAAAACCGGCGAACGGCCCCCGCATCGTACGAGCGGTGCTTTTGGTCCATTTCGAACGGGATGGCTTCTTCCTGCTCGTTCGGCGTCGTGTTGATCGCGACTCTCAGGTCCAGCTCGGCCAGTTGCGCCATCAGCGCCTGATAGAAGTCCGCCACCGTGCGCGCCTCGAGCCGCAGGGTCCGACGCTCGCCTTCGCCGGTCAGAATGACCAGCTGGTGATCGACGAAATCGAAATCGATCTGGAAGACGCGCTCGCCGTGCCGGATCGGCGACGTCGACAGGCCGCGCGCGGTGACGTAATAGACGACGTGCCACGAATGGTTGACCCACGGCGTCTGCACCAGGCGGATCTTGCCGACGATTTGCGTCCACAGCAGCAGCGTCGCATAGGTGTCCTTCCACTCACCGTAGGAAAGGCTGGGCCAGACGTCCATGCGGATCGGCTAGCGCTGCGCGTGCGCGGCCAGCACGTATGCGACGCATGCGGTCAGCCTGCTCGCGTACGGCACGTGCAGGAATTCGTTCGGGCCGTGCGCGTTCGAATGCGGACCGAGCACGCCGGTGATCAGAAATTGCGCCTCGGGAAAGTGCTTGCCCAGCATTGCCATGAACGGGATCGTTCCGCCTTCCCCCATCGCGGCCGACGGCTTGCCGTAGAAGTGCGACGAGGCTTCGTCGATCGCGCGCGCGAGCCAGGCGTCGGTCGGCGGCGCGTTCCATCCGGTCGCGCCGGATTCGCCGGTGAAGCGCACGGTCGCTCCATACGGCGGATCGGTCTCGAGCAACCGTTTCATCGCACCCTCGGCCGCGCCGCCGTCGACGGTCGGAGGCAGCCGCAGCGAAAGCTTCAGCGCGGTTTGCGGCCGCAGCACGTTGCCGGCGTCGGCGATCGCCGGCAGGCCGTCGGCGCCGGTGATCGACAGCGCGGGACGCCAGGTGCGATTGAGCAGCGCTTCGACGCGGTCCCTGGTCATCGGCTGCGTCCCGCCGGCGAACGGATACTTGCCGATCACGATGTCGCCGAGGACATCGGCCGCGCGCGTGGCCTGCTCGGCGCGCTCGGCGGGGACAGCAGTGTGAAATTCGGGCGGCAGCACGCGGCCGGTCGACGCATCCTCGATCCGGTCGAGAAGCTTGCGCGCGATGCGAAACGACGAAGGCACGATGCCGCTGGCGTCACCCGAATGCACGCCCTCGGTCAGCACCTCGACGCTCAACGTGCCTCCGGCCAGACCGCGCAGCGATGTCGTCGCCCACAGGCGCTCGTAGTCGCCGCAACCGGAATCCAGGCCGACCACGAAATCGACTTTGCCCAGGCGCGGCGCCAGCGCCGCGAGGTAAGCGGGCAGGTCGTAGCTGCCGCTTTCCTCGCAGGTCTCGATCATCCCGGCGCATCGCGCATGCGCGATGCCCTGCGCCTGCAGCGCGGCGATCGCGGACAGCGCGGCGAATGTCGCGTAGCCATCGTCGGCGCTGCCGCGTCCGTACAGCTTGCCATCCTCGTAGAGCGGGTCCCACGGTCCGTAGCCTTGCCGCCAGCCGGTCATTTCCGGCTGCTTGTCGAGGTGGCCGTAGAGCAGCACCGTGCGGTCTCCGGTTCCGGCGATGTCGAAGTAAAGCAGCGGCGTGCGGCCCGGCAGGCGGATGATTTCCACCGTAAGCCCACGCACCGGCTGCTTCTTCACCCATGCATGCGCAAGCCCGATGACACGCTCGATATGGCCATGACTTTCCCATTGCGGGTCGAAGTGCGGCGACTTCGCCGGAATACGGATGTAATCGGTCAGCTGCGGGACGATATCCGCATCCCATTGCGCGCGGATCGCCGAGAGAAGCGTCGAGTGATTCACTATGTTGTTTTCCGAGAGATGGGCCCGCCGCCCGATTCGGCGATCCATTCGAGCCCGACGGTTGACTAACGAGGCTTGACGAAGCGCAGCGCGAACTTGTCGGTGGGAATCGCCGAACCGGTCGACGTCTGGTCGCGCGGATCGGCAGGATTGCGCAGGAAGTTGCCCTCGGCTTCCAGCACGAATCCGGCCTGCAGCACTTCTGCCAGCACGACCGCTTCGTCGATCCGGTGCAGGGTCCTGCCTTCGGAGACGCCCGTGCCGCTGCGTCCGGCGTGATCGACGATCACATAGTGGCCACCCGGCTTCAGCGCGGAAAACAGTCGCTGATTCATGCGCGCGCGGTCGACCGGAAGATAGCTGATGTCGTGGTAGTTGAGGATCAGCGTGACCAGATCCAGCTTCGGCGCCTGCGCGGGCACCGGATCCTCAAACGGGCGCTCGACGGGGATCAGATTTGCTTGCGGATGATCGGCCAGCCGTTTGGCGAGTCCCGGTCCGGGCTGCTGCGTCTGCGCAAAGACGACGCCGGTCGGCCCGACCGCCAGGGCCAGCAGCTGCGAGGTGTAGCCGCCGCCGGCCGATACGTCCAGCACCTGCATGCCGGGGCGAACTTGCGTGAACGGAAGGAATTCGGCCGGGTGCCGCGCCGCGTCGGTGCGCCGGTCCTGCTCGGTGCGGATCGGGCTCGCAATCACCGGTTGATACGTGACGGCCATCGCGCGCTCGTCGGCCGAAGGGACGCTCGTGCACGCTTCGAGCCATGCAATCGTGCCGAGCACGACCAGCGACATTGCGACGCCTCGTGCGGCGGCGGTGTGAATCTTGGCCAGATGCTGTCGCATCGTCGTGGGTTCCTGTCGGCCGACGCAAACCAAGGAGGGATTCGCGTACAGTGCCGGTTGAATTGCAAGGCGAACTGGCTCATAGTTTACTTCAGTTTTTTGCCTGCGCTTACCTATCGGAGATCCGGATGAACAACAGTCTTTCCGCGCAAGCCAGGGTCCAGATCAGCAAGAACGGCCCCTATCGAGTCTCCGGCAACCTGCCGCTGGGTGAGGAAATCATCGGGGCCGACGCGGCCGGCAATTCGGTGGCGTGGCAGCACGGAAGAAAATTTTCGCTGCAGGAGCAATATGCGCTGTGCCGCTGCGGCCACAGCGCGCACAAGCCATTCTGCGATGGCAGTCACGCGAAGGTCGGCTTCGACGGGACCGAAACCGCAAGCCGGGCGCCCTATCGCGAGCAGGCCAAAGTCATCCGGGGGCCGGCGATGACGCTGACCGACGCCGAAAGCCTGTGCGCGTTCGGACGCTTTTGCGATCCAAACGGATCGGTGTGGAATCTGGTGAACTCTCCGGACCGGACGGCTCGCGAGCATTTCGCGCGGCAGACCTGCGATTGCCCATCGGGACGCCTGGTGGCCTGGGACAACGCCACTGGCGAAAGGCTGGAGCCGAAGTACGAACCGTCGATCAGCCTGGTGCAGGATCCGGCCAAGCAATGCTCGGGGCCGTTGTGGCTCCGCGGCGGCGTGCAACTCGTCGGTGCCGATGGACACCACTACGAAATACGCAACCGCATGACGCTGTGTCGCTGCGGTGCTTCGAAGAACAAGCCTTTTTGCGACGGCGCGCACGCCTCGATCGGATTCAGCGACCAGCGCTGAAATTCGCGGATCGCGGATTCGGCCAGCTAAAAAATCCAAAAAAGCAGGACGATAATCCAACGGAGCCCATCTTGCCGTCGTCGAAACACAGAATCGGAATCATAGGCGTCGGGTTCGGCGCACAAGTGCACGTGCCGGGATTTCGCTCGGAAGGCTGGGACGTCGCGGCGATCTGCAGCCGCAACAGGGAAAAGGCCGAGAAAGCCGCTGCAGAATCGGGCATCGCAGGCGTTCATACCGATCCGCTCGAACTGATCCGCCGCGATGACATCGAGGCCGTCGCGATCATTACGCCGCCTGGTGCGCATCACGATCCGGCGATCGCGGCGTTGCGCGCCGGCAAGCACGTGTTGTGCGAAAAGCCGTTCGCCATCGACGTCCGGCAGGCCGTCGAGATGCGCGAGATCGCCGCGAAATCCGGGCTGACGGCGATGGTCGCGCATGAATTTCGTCACACGGCGCAGCGGGCCTACATCAAGGAGCTTCTATCCGACGGCTACATCGGCCAGTTCCAGCTGTGCACGATCGAGTTGTTCCTCGACCGCTACGCTACTGCAGCGCCGCGCCCGCTGAGCTGGATGGCGAGCAACGCCGACGGAGGCGGCTTGCTGGGCGCGCTCGGCTCGCACTATATCGACGGCCTGCGCGACTGGTTCGGCGAAGTCGCCACCGTGAGCGGGCGCCTGACGGGCTTGCGCCCGGACGTCATCGATACGGAGACCGGCACAATCGTCAAGGCGGAATCGGACGACACGTTCCTGTTCACCCTCATGTTCAGAAACGGCGGCATCGCGACGATGATCGCGTCGTTTGCCGCGACGCCGTCGCGCGGGACCAGGATCGCGGTGATGGGGGACGGGGGCACGTTGATCGCCGAACAGCCGGGCCCCAATCCAATGGAGGACGGCGTCGTCATCGCAAGCCGCAACGGCGAGGCATTGAGGGAGCTCCGGACACCCGAACGGTACACCCCGTTCAAGGATCCGCGCGATCACCGGCTGATGGCGTTTCGTCTGCTCGTGCGCGATTTCACCGCGGGCGTCGAGCGGCATGCGTCGCCGGCGCCGAATTTCACCGACGGGCTGCGCTGTCAGGAAATCATCGACGCGGTGCGAAAATCATCCGAGTCGGGACGGACAATCGCGCTGGACTTGCACGATTGAATCTTCGCAGAGTCGCCTCGCCGAGGGCAAGATACTCCAGCCGCCGCAGACAAAGCGGCGCCGCACAGCCCTCGGGCGTCGAAGCAGAAGCTAGCCCGGCGTTCCGTTCAAGTCGATCGTAGGCGTCCGCGATTCCGGCAGACTGCCGACCAGCTGCATCAGTACCATCAGCAACATCCCTGCCGATCCGCCGAGCAGGAACGCCGCCAGCAACCACCAAATCGAAACCATCGCGCTACCTCCATTCCTCAGGCTACGTCGGTTCCGCAAGCACCGGGTAGATCATCGCGTCCCGGCCGCGCTATCCGAGCCATGCGATGCTGCCGCTGGATCGGCGTTGTTGTTGACAATGTGTTTGAATAGGTCAAAAAAAAGCCCGGCTAAGGACCGGACTCCTGCTGCAACTGCTGCGATGCAGCGTATCGCTCGTTTTCGACTAATGGCCGCGCCGTGTCGGCGCACCAATCTTTCTGCGTCAGTACTCGTCCGACAAGACAACGCGCGCGTGTCTTGGAATTCGCGCCGACTGCTCGGACTGGGAAGCGGACATGCACATCAGTGCCGTAATCAGCATCCCTATGAAGGAGCCTGATAAGAACACGATCGGTAACCACCAGATAGAGACCATCGGTGACCTCCGTTTCCACCGGTCGTACGCCTGAACCTCTGCCGGTTACAGGGTTTGATGCCCGTACCACTGGCAAAGTTCTCGCCGTGGCGCGCGTGCTGCGTCGCACACAAGAGAAAGCCCGGCGCGGACCGGGCTTTCGAGTCATCGGGTGCAGCATCGTGCGCATCGCGCGGCAGGCATTCCTAGTCCCAGGAAAGCGCGCCGCCGGTCTGATACTCGATCACCCGCGTCTCGAAAAAGTTTTTTTCCTTTTTCAGATCGATCATCTCCGCCATCCAGGGAAACGGATTGTCGGCCTTGTCGAACAACGGGTCGATGCCGATCTGCTGGCAGCGGCGGTTGGCGATGAAACGCAGGTATTCCTTGAACATCGGCGCATTGAGTCCAAGCACACCGCGCGGCATCGTGTCTTCGGCGTACGCATACTCGAGATCGACGCCCTTTTTCATCAGCACGCGGATTTCCTCGCGGAATTCCGGCGTCCACAGGTGCGGGTTTTCCATCTTGACCGTGTTGACCAGGTCGATGCCGAAATTGCAGTGCATGCTCTCGTCGCGCAGGATGTATTGATACTGCTCGGAGGCGCCGGTCATCTTGTTCTGCCGGCCCATCGCCAGG
>JBDTNP010000114.1:0-2706 GCA_039933695.1 Betaproteobacteria bacterium
GACGACTTCGGCTTTGATGCGGCAACTCTCGAGTACCGCATGCGCGACGGCGTCGGCGTCGCGTACGAGCAGACGGTCGACGTTCGTCTCCAGCCAGTCGAAAAAAGTCGCGTCGCATGCCGCGCCGTACTTGATGACCTCGGCGATACCGGCGACGTATTCGCGCTCGGGCAGCGTAGCCAGCGTCGTCGTGTCGATGATGACGGCGGATGGCTGATGGAAGGCGCCGATCATGTTCTTGCCCAGCGGATGATTGACCGCGGTCTTGCCGCCGACCGACGAGTCGACCTGGGCGAGCAAGGTGGTCGGCACCTGCAGCAAGGGCATGCCGCGCTGGTAGGTCGCCGCCGCGAATCCGGCCAGATCGCCGATGACGCCGCCGCCGAGCGCCACCAGTAAGGTCGAGCGTTCGGCCCCCAATTCGAGCAGGCGCGTGTGGAGGTCGTAGAGCGTCGCCCAATCCTTGTGCGCTTCGCCGTCGGGCACGAGCACGGCCTCACAACGCACTCCGCTGCGCGATAGCGCCGCCTGCAGCGGTGCGAGGTGATGCGCGGCGACGACGGGATTGGTGACGATGATCGCGCGTGCTGGGCGCGGCGACACGAGCAATTCGCCGGCGCGGGCGAGCAGTCCCGCGCCAATATGGATCGGATAGCTGCGCTCGGCAAGCGCGACGGTCAGCGTCGGCATCGGCAGATGGGCGGAGCTAAGCCTGCGCGGATGCGCGCAGCTGCTGCTCCAGCCGCTGGGCCAGCCGGATGACCTGTTCCTGGTCGGACTCGACGACGAAGTCAGCGGTCTCGCGGTACAGCGCGTCGCGAAATGCGTAGATCTCCTTCAGCCGTTCATACGGATCGGGAGCCTGCAGCAACGGCCGATGCTTGCTGCGCTTGGTGCGCTCCCATAGCGTCGCCGGCGTTGCGTGGAGGTAGAGCACCGATCCGTTCTGCTTCAGGCACTCGCGGTTCACTTGGCGCAGCACGGCGCCGCCGCCGGTCGCGAATATCGTGTGGGTGTGCAGCACATACTCGGCGATGATTGCCTGCTCGCGATCGCGGAATCCCGGCTCGCCCTCCAATTCGAAGATCACCGGGATCGATACACCGAGCCGCCGCTCGAGCTCGCTGTCGGCGTCGTAGAACGCCTTGCCGAGGCGCTTGGCGAGCAGGCGCCCGAGCGTCGATTTACCGCAGCCCGGCATGCCCACCAGAAAAAGATTGCCCCGATGCAGATGCATCGGGGCATTTTAGAGCATAGCGCCGCCAGACGCTCGTCGCGGCTAGCGCACTGCGGTGACCGATTCCTTGACGATGCGCGGTGTCAGGAAGATCAGGAGCTCGGTCTTCTCGATGTTCTTGTTGGTCGTCTTGAACAGGTAGCCGAGATACGGTATGTCGCCGAGGAACGGGACCTTGGTCACGTCGTTGTTGAGCGTTTCCTCGTAGATCCCGGCGATGACCGCCGTATCGCCGTTGTTGACTGAGATCTGCGTCGTCACGTTCTTGGTGTCGATGGCGGGGACGAAGAAGCCACCGCCGAGATTGACTTCCTGTCCGACCGAGTCCTTGCGGATCTCGACGTTCATGATGATGCGGTTGTCGGGCGTGATCTGCGGCGTGACGTCGAGGCGCAGCACCGCCTTCTTGAATTGAACGGTTGCCGGGCTGTTGCCGGTGCCGGGCGTCACGTACGGGATCTCGGTGCCTTGCTCGATGCTGGCCTTCTGGTTGTCGGCAGTCACGACGCGCGGGCTCGACACCACCTTGCCGCGGCTATCGGCTTCGAGCGCCGATAGCTCGAGGTTGATCAGGTTGCCGCTGCCCAGGTTGATCAGGGTCAGCGCGAGCTGCCCGGCCGGACTGGTCACCGGAAGGTTGACGTTGAGCTGCGGCGAATCCGAATATCCGGCGCTGGCGAGGCCCGACGCGAGCTCAAACGGCGTCTGCGTGCGCGTTTCGCGCGTGGTCGTCGTTCCTCCTGCGGTGCTGACCACCGGCTGGGTGTTGAGGCTTCCGCTGACGCCGCCGGCATACCGCCGGTTCAGCGTAAAGCCGGTCTGCATGCCGAAGCGTACGCCGAGCTGGCGGCCGAACTTGTCGTCGGCGATGACGATGCGGCTTTCGATGACGACCTGCCGTACGGTGACGTCGATCTGGCGGATCAGCCGGCGGACTTCCTCGAGGCGGCCGCCGGTATCCTGGACGAACAGGATATTGGTTCGGGCATCGACGACCGCGGTGCCGCGCTTGGACAGGAACTTGCCTTCCTTGTCCGAGATCAGCGCCTTGATCGCATCGGCCTTCTGATAGTTGAGCTGGAACATCTCGGTCTGCAGCGGCTCCAGGTCGTTGATCTGCTGCATCGACTCGAGTTGCTGCTTCTCCTTCACGGCGAGCTCTTCGCGCGGGGCGATCAGAACGACGTTGCCGTTCTTGCGCATGTCCAGACCCTTGGTCTGCATGATGATGTCAAGCGCCTGGTCCCACGGAATGTCTTTCAGCCGCAGCGTCAGGCTGCCGGTCACCGTGTCGCTGGTGATGATGTTGAGACCGGTGAAGTCGGCGATCACCTGCAGCACGGCGCGCACTTCGACGTTCTGGAAGTTGAGCGAAAGCTTCTCGCCCTTGTAGCCCGCGCGCGTACCCTGGGTCAGGCGATTCGGGTCTTCCTGGATCGGCTTGACCTCGACGATGAAGCGATTGTCCG
>JBDTNP010000115.1:0-2196 GCA_039933695.1 Betaproteobacteria bacterium
GAGACGGAAAAGCAGGTATTTGCTGCGCCGGTCGACCCGGTCGACGACGCGACCGACCAGGCGGCGGGGCAAATCTCGTGGAACCGGCCAGCGCAGGCGGCGGTCGTAGATTCTCACCGCCGTCACTTTCTGACGTTCTACGTGAGGCGCGACGCCGCGCCGAGTCGTTTCAACTTCCGGAAGTTCGGGCATCTTGAGGCGTCGAGTGGCGTTTGTTGCTCGGGCAAATATACCCTAAGATGCAGCGAGGTCCGGCGCGTGCCGCGGCCCTCGAATCGAAATCGACTGCGCATGGCTTCCCTATCGTGATTTCCATCCTTCGCTTCTTGTTATTCGTTGGCCTGACCGCCGCCGCCTTGGCGGCGGTAGACGTCCTCGCGCAGACGCCTGCCGACCCGAAGCCGACCGAAGGGCCGGCCGCGGCGCCCGAGCGCCCCGCGGCGATCGACGAGCTCACCCCGGAAGTGCTCTATCGGATCCTGGTCGGCGACGTTGCGATGCAGCGCGGCGATGCGGCGCTGGCCGCGCGCGCGTACTTCGAAGCCGCGCGCGACTCGCGCGATCCGGTGCTGGCCCGACGCGCGACCGAGATCGCGTTGTTCGCGCGGCAGCGCACGCTGGCGCTGGAAGCGGCCAAGCTCTGGCAACAGCTCGACCCGAAGGCCGAGCGCGCGCGACAGATGGTGGCGTCGCTCGCCATCTCAGGCGCCGGCTCCGATCTCAAGGGCGAGCTGCAGCGCGTGCTGATCGAAGCGGCGGCCAATGACAAGTCGCTCGGCGAGGCATTCCTGCAGCTCAATCAGGCGTTGGGCGCGCAAACCGACAAGGTCGCGGCGTTTCGCCTGGTGCAGGATCTGGCGCAACCGTATCCGAAGGTTCCGGAGGCGTGGTTCGCCGTCGCGCTCGCCGGTTACAACACCAAGCTGCCCGATCCTGCAATCACCGCCGCCGCAACGGCGGCGGCGGACCGGGCGCTCGAGCTCAAGCCGGGATGGGACCGTGCGGCGCTGATCAAGGCCGACATCCTGGCCAAGGGATCGCCCGAGGCGGCGATCGCGTTCCTCAGGCAATTTCTCGCGACGACCCCCGACGCGCGCGCGGTCGCCGGCGCGCTGGCGCAGATCTACGTCGAGCAGAAGCGTTTCGGCGAGGCGCGCGCGATCTTCCAGCAGATGTGGGACGAAGAGCCCGAAGATCGTGAGTTCGAATTCGCCGTCGCCGCGATATCGCTGCAGATGAAGGATTACGCGACCGCGCAGCGCCTGCTCGATGAGCTCGACAAGGTCGGTTACGGCGACAAGGGCGTCGTGCCGTTCTATCTCGCCCAGCTGGCCGAAGAGACCAAGCACTACGACGAGGCGATCGCCCGGTATCGCGAAGTCACCGAGGGCGACCGTGCCTGGCTCGCCAAGCTTCGCATCGGCGCGATGATCGCGAAAAAGGGCGACCTCGCCGCGGCGCGCAGCTATCTGGAAGGACTGCAGCCCGCGTCTGCCGAGCGTCGGATCGAGCTCGCGCAGGCGGACGCGCAGTTGTTGCGCGACGCCGGCGATTACAAGGCCGCGTACGCGATTCTCACCGCGGCCCTGGAGCGCCAGGCCGATTCGGTCGACCTGCTCTACGATGTCGCGATGGTCGCCGAAAAGCTCGATCGCATCGACGAGGTCGAGGCAAGGCTCAAGCGGCTGATCGAGCTCAAGCCCGACAACGCGCAGGCGCTCAATGCGCTCGGCTACACGCTGGTCGACCGCACGCCGCGCACCGCCGAGGGACTGAAGCTGATCGAAAAGGCGCTGCAGATCGCGCCGGACGATCCGTTCATCCTCGACAGCATGGGCTGGGCCAATTACCGGATGGGCAAGCTCGACGACTCCGAAAAATTCCTGCGGCGCGCATTCGGCGACCAGGCCGAGCCCGAGATCGCCGCGCATCTGGGCGAAGTTCTGTGGGCGAAGGGCGAGCGCGAGCGGGCCACCGAGCTCTGGCAATCGCAACTGAAGGCGTCGCCGGACAATCCGGTGCTGATCGAGACGATGCGCCGGCTGGCGCACTGACCCTCGGGTCGCCAAGTCGATGCCCAGGCTGCGCGGCATTTGCGCTCGCGCAGTCGCTGCGACCGGCGCGGTGCTGCCCGGCGCCGGCGCGCCGGCGCTGATCGAACGACCGACCCCGCCGGGCGCGCTTGCGGCACGGGCA
>JBDTNP010000116.1:0-3027 GCA_039933695.1 Betaproteobacteria bacterium
CGTCATCGCCGAGCCGGGCGCGCTGATCGGCTTCGCCGGCCCGCGCGTGATCGAACAGACGGTCCGCGAAAAGCTGCCGGAAGGATTCCAGCGCGCCGAGTTTCTGCTGGAAAAGGGCGCGATCGACATGATCGTCGATCGCCGAGCGCTGAAGGACGAATTGCCGAGACTGCTGACCCTGTTGCAGCGGCAGCCGCTGCCGACCGGCTGACGCGCCATCCCGGCGTATCGCGCGCCGCCGTCCCGTGAGCTCTCCCACGACCCTTGCCGAGTGGCTCGCGTATCTCGAAACGCTGCACCCGAAGGCGATCGCACTCGGGCTGGAGCGCGTCGCGAGCGTCGCCTCCCGGCTGGACGTGGCGCCGGCCTGTCCGGTCATCACCGTCGCCGGAACCAATGGCAAGGGCTCGACTTGCGCGCTGCTGGAGCAGATGCTGCGCGCCGACGGCTACCGCGTCGCGATGTACACGTCGCCGCACCTGCTGCGCTACAACGAGCGCGTGCGCATTCATGGCGCCGAAGCGAGCGACGCCGCGCTGTGCGAAGCTTTCGACGCGGTCGAGGCTGCCCGCGCCGGGACGCCGCTCACCTATTTCGAATTCGGCACGCTCGGCGCGTTGTGGCTGTTTGCCCGGGAGCCGCTCGACGCGCTGATCCTCGAGGTCGGTCTTGGCGGGCGTCTCGATGCGGTCAATATCATCGACCCCGACGTCGCGGTGGTCACGACGATCGCGATCGATCATGTCGACTATCTCGGCGCCACGCGGGAGCACATCGGGCGCGAAAAGGCCGGCATCTTTCGCGCGGGGAAGCCCGCGATCTGCGCCGACCGCGATCCGCCGGCGTCGCTGATCGCGCACGCTGCGGCGATAGGCGCAACGCTGGTTCGCATCGGCCGCGATTACGGCTACACAGCGCAAAGCGCGCAATGGGATTACCGGGGCCCGGGCGGGGCGCGGCATGGCCTGCCCTATCCGGCGCTGCGGGGCAATTATCAACTGGCCAATGCGTCAACCGCGCTGTGCGCGGCCGATGCCTTGCGCGATCGGCTTCCGTTGTCGATGGGCGCAGTGCGGGCCGCGCTGGTGGGAATCGAATGGCCGGGCCGGTTCCAGGTCCTTCCCGGTCGCCCGGTCACCGTGCTCGACGTCGCGCACAACCCGCAGGCGGCGCGCGCGTTCGCCGACAACCTTGGCGCGATGGGCTTTCATCCGCGGACGATCGCCGTTTTCGGCATCCTGTCGGACAAGGATATCGATGCGGTGATCGCACCGCTGATCCCGCGTGTCGATCGCTGGGAGGTGGCCACACTTCCGCCGCCGCGAGGCGCGAGCGCCGAGACGTTGCGACAGCGGCTGCGAGACGCCGGTGTCGCGCCGGACGCGGTGCGCGAGTACGCCGATCCTGCGGCTGCTTACCGGGCGGCTCGCGAAGAAGCAGCGGAAGCTGATAGAATTATCGTTTTCGGCTCGTTTCTGACCGTCGCGGCAGCACTGGCGCCGAAAGAGCGAGTCGGTCCGGCCGGGGAAGCTGCACGATGAATCGCCGCCGCCGACCAGCGTCTGAAGCGCGAGCCTGCTCGCGGCAAGGCGTTGCGCGGATCGGCTTGATTCGACCCCGTCCAGCCCCAACTGAAACGAATGGCGACCCGTCCCGAGATTGCCGATCCCGCAGTCGATGAACTCAAGCGGCGCGCACGTCGCCGGCTCGTGGGTGCGGTCGTACTCGCGCTGGCCGCGGCGGTGCTGCTGCCTATGCTGCTGGAAAGCGATCCGAAGCCGCTCGGCAACGACGTATCGATCCAGATTCCTCCGATCGACCAGGGCAAGTTTGTGACGCCCTTGTCGCCCGACAAGAGCGCTGAGAGCAAGGCCGCGACCGCGCCGCCTGCCGCGCCGGCGGCAAGTGCGGGCAGCGCCGCACCTGCACCCGAGCGCAGGCTGGCGGCAGCCGAGCAGCGCGTGCTCGGCCAGCCCGGTCCGAGCCGCGCGCCGGCGATCATGTCCTCGGCACCCGAGGCGATGCGGCCGCAGTCGCCCGCAGTTGCGCCGGCCGGCGGCGCGCCGGCCGCAAAAGCCGGGGCCGAGCCGGCATCCGCGACCGGCACGCTGTTCGTGCAAGTGGCTGCGCTGGCCGACAGCCAGGCGGCGGCCGACCTGGCCGCGAAACTCCTCGCTTCCGGCTTCCCGGCTCGCGTCGAGCCCGTCGCCACGCGCCAGGGCCCGGTGCAGCGCGTGCGCGTCGGCGGCTATCCTTCACGCGAAGCGGCCGATGTCGCGCTTGCCAACATCAAGGCCGCGGGTTACGGCCACGCGATCATCACCGCGCAATGACCGCATTCGACTTCGTCGTGATCGGCATCATCGGCCTGTCGACCGTGTTCGCGTTCGCACGCGGCTTTGTGCGCGTGGTGATTTCGCTGGCGGCGTGGGTCGTCGCGCTGATCGCGGCATTCCAGTACGCCGATGCGTTCGCGGCGTGGCTGCCGGTGCTGCGCGATGCGCCGCGCGCGCGCTATATTGGCGCTTTCGCGCTGATCGTCGTCGTCGTGCTGCTCGTGGGCGCACTGCTGGGTTGGTTGCTGTCGCGCCTGGTGCGCGCGGTCGGACTGGGCTTCGTCGACCGGACGCTGGGCGCGGTGCTGGGTGTTGTTCGCGGCCTGCTGATCGTCGTCATCGGCGTGCTCATCGCCGGCCTGACGACCTTCCCGCAGCAGGACTGGTGGCGCCATGCGATGTTCGCGCCTCCGCTGGTCGATGCGGCTCTCAGCTTGAGGCCCTGGCTGCCGCAGGCATGGGCCGAACAACTCGCCTTTCCGAAGGCCGAGCGCAAGCCGGCCAAGCAGGTCCTCCAGGCCGGAGCGAGCTAGTGTTCATCTTCGGAATGTACGGGGCAGGACACTGACATGTGCGGAATCATCGGCGCCGTCACCCATACGCCAGTCAACCAGCTGCTCTACGACGGGCTGCTGCTGCTGCAGCACCGCGGCCAGGATGCGGCCGGCATCGTGACCAGCGAAGGCCCGAT
>JBDTNP010000117.1:0-4604 GCA_039933695.1 Betaproteobacteria bacterium
TCGAAGCTGCAAAGATCGAAGCTGCAAAGATCGAAGCTGCAAAGATCGAAGCTGCCATGGTCGACGCTGCAAAGGCGGAAGCCATAAGAGCCGAAGCAGCAAGAGTCGAAGCAGCAAAAGCCGAAGCCGCAAGGGCCGAAGCCGCAAGGGCCGAAGCCGCTCGGGCCGAGGCGCAAGAGGCGGCCGCAAGAGTGGAAGCGGCGCGGCGGGCGATAGGACGACAGCTGGACGAGGAGGCCGCCCGGCGTGAAGCTGCAGCGCGACTGTCACCCTCGTCGGGCAGCGCGCGTCGATACAGGCTCTTCGGTCGCACTGACACCAACCCGGAACTCATCCTGTACGCGGAAGCCTGGGCCCGGAAGATCCAGCTGAACATGACGTTCGACATGGTCCGCGAGGCGGCGAAGCAGGCTCACACCGATCCCCTCGTGACGGTGGCCATTCGTAGCGACGGCTCGGTGGAGTCGGTGACCTTCGTTCAATCCAGCGGCGTGGCGGCCATCGACGACGCGATACGACGCATCGTGTACAGCCAGGCGCCTTACCAGGTGTTCCCGTCGGCCCTGGCCAGCGAGTACGACGTGATCGAGATCCGCCGAACCTGGTACTTCGATGTGGCGATCCGGCTGTACTGATGGGACAGTGAAAGCGCGGGTTGCCCCGGGGCTGCACCTATCGACGTCGCCCGCGTCTCTTAGGCAAGCTGCGCGTCATCGCAAACCACCATTCAACGGCTTGCCACTTTAGCGAGCCCTTTGTTTCCCGTGTCCATGCCTGAGCGCGCTGTTAGTCAGCGCATCGCGTCGGGCGCATCGTGACGGGTTCCCGGCAGCGCAGGCCACAGCGCCAGCAGGCCAGCCGCGAGCACGACCCAGCCCTCCGCTGCATCCATCGCCGCCAGCGTCGCCGCCGCGACCGCGCACCAGAGCACGGGAACGATTAACAGCAGCCATCGAATGCGCCCGCGGACCAGTGCCAGCACCGCTACGCTCGCGATCGCCGTCGGGTCAGCCGCCACGCCGAATATCTCGGCGGTCGTCCACGGACGCCCCGTGAGCGGCGCCAATATTGGATATCCGAGGATCGAAATCGCAACAATCGAGGTTGCGATCCAAAATGCGCCACCTCTTGCGAGCTGCAAGGCTAGTCGGCCGGCGAGAAGGCCGACAACCGCTAGGAGCAACGCCTCGCATGCGAACGCGACCGCGAACCACGTCGCCGCCCAATTGATCTGGGCGTAGCGCTGGTAATGAAATGCCAGAGCGATCCACAGCCAGCAGGCGGCCAGCAGGCCGGCGATGATGCGTTCGCGGTGGCCACGCTTCCCAATCAGCAATGCGACGATCGCGAGGCCAATCGCGATGCCTGCGAGCTGCGCCGGCCAGATCGCAAGGTTGTACAACTCGAGCAGGCGGTAGTAGGTCCGCGGCGAGAACAGCAGAAAGCTCGTAAGCCTGTAAGTCCACCACTCGGACATCAGGCACGCTCCACCGCCGCGATCATGCGCAGGCGCAACGCCGCGTCGGGGAGGCGGCCGTACGCCGCATTCATGTTCTCCTGCACGTGCGCAACGCTGCTTGTCGCCGGGATCGCGCAGGTGACGGCAGGGTGCGAGACGATGAACTTCAACACGAATTGCGCCCAGCTCGTGCAATCGATGTCCGCCGCCCAGGGCGGGAGCGGCTGACGCGCCAGCGCGCGGAGCAGCGCGCCCTGGCGGAATGGCCGGTTCACTATCACCGCGATGCCGCGATCGCGTGCGAGCGGCAGGATGCGCTCCTCAACTTCGCGATCCACCGGGTTGTAGGTGACCTGCACGAAATCGATCGCCTGGCTCCGCATCAGCTGCTCCATGTCGCGATGGCGGCGCCCTTCCGATGTCGTGATTCCGACGTAACGGACCTGTCCAGCCCTCTTCATCGCGAACAGCGTCGGCAAATGCTCCTGCCAATTGAGCAGGTTGTGGACCTGCAAGAGATCGAATCGGCCCACCTGCCATTTCCGGCGCGATTGCTCGATCTGATCGCGCCCCTCGGCGCCGGACGAGGTCCAGACCTTGTCCGCGGAGAAGATGCGTCCCGTCAGTGCGGCCTTGTGCAGGCCGTCGCCGATGACGTCCTGCGACGAGGCATACATCGGCGACGAGTCGATCATGCGGCCGCCCGCCCCGACGAAATTTCGCATGACGTCCGTACAGGCGTCCCGAGCAACGGGATCGTCGCCGACGTTGAATGTGATCCAGCTGCCAAGCCCGACGACCGGCAGCGCCTCACCGGACGACGGGATCGGGCGGGTCAGGATGACAGCGGGCTGGGCTAATGCAGTCGCGGGTCGAAGCGCTGCGCAAGCGCCAGCCGCAGCAAGCGTGCGCAATGCACGGCGTCGGTTCGACATCGCGGGCTCCCCAGCTCCCATAGCGCGGATCTTACTTCGCCATGCGCGTCAGTCGACGCTGTCGGTGATACGCAGGCGTTGACACTGGGCATGCGAAGCCCATCGGCGCTGGCTGCATTGCATTTTCATGCAGCGGTACAACGAGAACTGCGTGCGCGGACCGCATACCTCGCGCGGGCTGGACGGGGCGCGCGCGGCATGTTGCTGCGCACTACGCGTGGGGGGTGGGGTGAGGGCGGCGGGCGGCTGCGCGATTGCAGCCGGTTCGGCCAACGTGGCGGAAGCTGCGGCCGATTGCGTCGCGCTGTTGGCACTGGCGGGAGATGCAGGCGCGGTGGCGCCCGCTGGTGAGTCCGCGGCGGTGGGCTCCATCGGCACCGGCTTCGCGACGTCGGCGTTCGCATCAATCGGGGCGCCGGCGGGAGACGCAGGCGCGGTGGCGCTCGGCGGTGAGTCGGCGGCGGTCGGCTCCGTCGGCATCGGCTTCGCGCTCGCGGCATCCGCGGCTATCGGCGGTGGCGCCGATGTCGTTAGGCCTACGGCGGGCGCGGACACAGGCGCGATGTCCCCGACAGCGGTGCCACGGCTGATGCCAAGGGCGTCGAGCACGCGCCCAACCTGGGCTTCCTGGCCAAACTCAAACACGCCGATAAGCAGCAGCGCCAGCACCACGAGCACCGCGCCGCTCCACTTGGCGATGCGTCGGGGGTGGCGCGCCTGGCGTGCAAAAGCGGTGCGCACCGACGGATCAACATCGACGCGAGCGAGGCCGGAAGTTGCCAGCGGGTCGGGATCGGGCGCGGACGACATTGCGACAGCGAAATCCTGCGCCACGCGGTCCGGCGGTGCGGGCGGCGCAGGCGCCGGCGACGACGGTACGGCATCGTTTGGTACGGCATCGTTTGGTACGGCATCGTTCAACGCAGGGATAGCGGTCCTTGCCGCGATCGCTGGGCCACCTGCGGCCGCAGCTGCGGTACCCAAGCGCGCGCGCATCTGCGCGACGCCCTGCGGCCGCTCAGCGGGATAGATCGACAACGCATTGTCGAGCGCGTCCAGCAGTGCTGCGCTGTAGTGCAGCCGCGGCCAGGTCAGGCGCAGCCGTTGCGCTGTGGCTGCGAGTCTTTCGCGCCGTGGCGAGTCGGGTGCGCCGAAGGCTGGCGCCGGCAACTGCCCGCTGATCCAGTAGCGCGCGACACCGGCCAATGCGTAGAGGTCGACCGAGGGACGGAGCGGAATGTCGGCCGATTCGACCATCTGCTCGATCGGCGCGAAGCAGGGTTCGACGCTGGTCATCAGCGCGTCGATCCGGCCGCCGGCGATCGCCCGGCCCGCTGCACCGGGGCCTAGCAGCAGCGGCCGGTTGTCGGCCAGCAGCAGAATATTAGACGGCGTGACCTTGCCGTGACCTGCCCCTGTCTGGTGAAACGCCCCCAGCGCGCCCAGCAGCGCGTCGAGCAGCGCGCGAACTGCCTCTTCGTCGGGTGGTTCGTTCATGTTCTGGCGCACTTCGAGCAGGCGCCTGACCGGGTAGCGCGGCATGACGCGGTAGGCTGTTCCGTTGCCTTCCCATAGACGCACGATCCGCACCAGCGAAGGATGGTTGCATCGGGCCAGCGTGCGGGTTTCATTGATGAAGGCCTTCAGTCCTTTCGCGAAGGCATCGGCCTGCGCGGAGGTCCGCGGCGTGACCTGCGCTTCATGATGACGCTGCGCAAGCCTCGCCGGCATGTACTCCGCGATCGCCACCGGTATCGCGCGAGCGCGGTCCGTGGCCGCGTAGACGATCGTGGTGCTGCCCTCGCCGATGATTTCCCCAAGGTCGAACTCGTCCAGCCGAGCACCCGCCGGCAAGGCGCGGGCAACGGACGCGATGGGGCTGTCAGGCAGCTCCTCGTTGAATGCAGCGGGTGTCGGCTCTGGAGGCTTCATGCGAATCGACTCGGCATAACACTTGGATTCAGCCTGGTCCAGCTTGGTTCTTGACAGTGCTTGACATGCAAGGAATTGCTTGCCTATAATTCATGCAACAAATTACTTGCATGTAGCCGTCCATGGCCGAGCGCCACGATGACACCGACTTGCTGTTCAGAGCCCTTGCCGATCCCAACCGGCGCAAGCTGCTGGACCTGCTCCATGCGCATGACGGCCGCACCCTCAACGGGTTGTGCAAGCACTTGGACATGACGCGGCAGGGCGTGACGCAGCAT
>JBDTNP010000118.1:0-1618 GCA_039933695.1 Betaproteobacteria bacterium
CGTCTCGGCGGTGCGATCGAACAGATGCCGCCGATTAGCGTGGAACGGCGCGAAGCGGCGCACATCGACGTCCCACAGGTCGATCGGCGCCTCGCCGCCGATGATCCATTCGGCCATCAACCGCCCGGCGCCGCCGGCGTTGGCGATCCCTGCGGAATTGAAGCCGGCGCACACGAAGTAACCGTTGAGCTCGGGCGCCTCGCCCAGAATGAAATTGCCGTCCAGCGTGAAGCTCTCCGGTCCGTTCAAGAGCATTTTTACTTGCGCGGTTTCGAGGCAGGGTGTGCGGTGTATCGCATTTTTCATCAGGACCTCGAACTGATCCCAATCCTCGGCGAGCAGCTGGAATTCGAACCGATCCGGGATCGCCGGCACGTTCCACGGCTTGGCCACCGGCTCGAAGCCACCCATCACCAGGCCGCCGACTTCCTCCTTGTAATAGATGTATCCGTCGGGATCGCGCATCACCGGCAAGTCGCCGTGCACGCCGGCGATCGGGCGGGTGACGATGTAGAAATGCTCGGCCGAAAACAGCGGCACGTTGACCCCGGCGAGCTTGCCGAATTCGCGCGCCCACTGTCCCGCGCAATTGACCAGGCTCTGGCACCGGATCTCGCCTTCGCCATGCTCGCCGCGATAACGCACACCGGCGACGCCGCCGCGTTCGACGATGACGCCGCTCACCGCCGCGCCCTCGACGATGCGCGCGCCGCGCATGCGGGCGCCCTTGGCCAGCGACTGCGTCAGGTCGGTCGGGTTTGCCTTGCCGTCGCCAGGAATCCAGACCGCGCCGCTCAAGTCGTCGGTGCGAAGCAGCGGATAGATCTTTCCGGCTTCGGCGGGCGTGATGAACTCGAACGCGATGCCGAAGCCTCTGGCGCGCGCCATCTGCCGCTTCAGCAGTTTCAGCCGCTCCGGTGTCCTGGCGACGTTCAGACTGCCGCATTGCTTCCAGCCGGTCGCGAGCCCGGTTTCCTGCTCGAGCGTCGCATAGAGCTCGATGCCGTAGCGGCTCATCCGTGTCGCGTTGCGCGTCGCGCGAAGCTGGCCGACCAGGCCGGCGGCGTGCCAAGTGGTGCCACAGGTCAGCTTGCCCTGCTCGAGCAGCACAACGTCGCTGCAACCCAGCTTGGTCAGGTGATAGGCGACCGACGCGCCGGCGATGCCGCCGCCGACGATCACCACCTGCGCCTGCGCAGGGATAGTCGCGCTCAACGGCGCAATCCGGTACCCGGGGCGATGCAGTCGCGCCGGGGCTGCGTCGGGAGTGTCAAAGCTTCAAGGCCGCGATGCCGGCCACGACGCTGGCGGCACCGGCGACGCGACGCCAGCCCAAGCCTTCTTTGAGCCACAGCGAGCCGATAAGCGCGGCGAAAAGTACCGAGGTTTCGCGCAGCGCGGCGACCGCGGCGATCGGCGCGCGCGTCATTGCCCAGAGCACGATGCCGTACGCGAGCAGGCTGCACGCCCCTCCGCCCAGTCCGGTGCGCCAGCAGCTGCGCAAGTAGGAAAACGCTGTCGCGCGACGCCGCGCCAGTACCCAGACGAGGAAAGGGATGCCTTCGACGGAGACAGCGTTGCCCGTATAGCGCGCGCCTTGCCGGTGCGCTTTGCCGGC
>JBDTNP010000119.1:0-3182 GCA_039933695.1 Betaproteobacteria bacterium
AAGCGATCTGACCATGATAGAGCGTGAGCTTCGGCGGCTGGTAGCGCGTGCCCATCTGCTGGAAGATGCCGCCCCAGACGTCCTCGGTGTCGCCGAGCACGCGCGCGACGAAGTCGGTTTGCGGGTCGTTCGTCGCCGGCGCGCGCGTTGCAGTCGGCGGAGCCTGCGTTTGTACGACAGGTCCGCCGCCGTCGCCGGTCAAAAGCGCGAGCATCTCGAGCGGGTTCTTGCCGAGCAGCAGGCTGACGACGACCACCAGAATGATCGCCCCGCCCGAGAGGCGAAGCCCGCCGCCGAACATGCTCGGGCCGCTGCTCGAGCCCTCCTCGACGTTGTCGCTGCGCCGATAGTCCTGCCATCTCATGATTGCCACTCCTGTGAAATGCCTGCCGCCGGCGCGTCCATGCCCCCCCTGGGCCAGTCTACGCGTCTCGGGTGCCTGCCTCAACCAAGCTCGTCGATCGAGCGCGGCCAGCTCGCTTTCAACAGGCGCGACAACGCGCGATCGGCCAGCACCGTGCCTCGGGTCTGGCAATTCGCGCAGTAATTGGTTTCGTTGTCGGCGTAGACGATGCGCTGCACCGGCGCGCCACAATCCGGGCAGGGCTTGCCGAAACGGCCGTGCACGGCCATCTGCGGCCGGAACGCGGTGACGCCTTCGGGAAAATTCTCGCCCGCCTCGCGCCGCAGTCGCTCGGTCCATTCGCCCAGAACAGCCTTGGCCGACGCGAACAGCCGTCCGATCTCCTCGGCGCTGAGCTTGTGGGTCAGCGCCAGCGGCGACAGGCGGGCGCGATGCAGGATCTCGTCCGAATAGGCGTTGCCGATGCCGCTGAACAGCCGGGGATCGGTCAGCGCGCGCTTCAGCGTATGGTTTTCCTGCGTTAGACGCGCAGCGAAGGCGGTGGCATCGATGTCGTCGAGCTCGACGCCGCCGCGGTCGAACTCCGCCAGCGCGGCCGCGCCCCGGACGAGGTGCAGCGAGGCGCGCTTGCGCGTGCCCGCTTCGGTGAACGCCAGCACGCCGTTGTCGAACGCGACGGTCGCCAGCGTGATGCGCGCCGGCGGCTTGGCGCCTCCGGGCAGCCAGCGCAGCCGGCCGGCGATCATCAGGTGCAGCACGAGGAACATCTCGCGTTCGAGCGCGATCACGATGCGTTTGCCGAGGCGCCGCACGCCGGTGACGCGCCTTCCCTGCGCCTCCGCGAGAGGCGGCGTCACCGTGCGCAGCACGAACGGGCTGTTCAGGCGGATTTCCTCCAGCCGGTGCCCGACGACGCGACGCTCGAGCGCTTCGACGTAGACGGTGACGTCGGGCAGTTCCGGCATGCCCTTGCCCTAGACCGCGACGAACGCACCGACTGCCGCGCCGGCGGCCAGCAACCACAGCGGATGCAGGCGCGTGGCCAGCACCAGCACGACAGTCGCTCCGGTCAGGCCGACGGCGATCGCCGACTGGTCGACCGTGCGCGCAAGTATGAAGCCGCTGGCCAGCACCAATCCGACGGTGACCGGTGCGAGGCCGTGCTGAATCGCCTTTCGCAGCGGCGCATCGCGAAACCGGTCCCACACATGGGCGACGGCGAAAGTCAGGGCCGAAGACGGTGCGCATATCGCGACCGTGCTGACCAGCGCGCCCAGGAAGCCGTGCACCTTCCATCCGATCAGGCTGACGATCAGCAGGTTGGGGCCCGGTGCCGCCTGGGCGATCGCAAACGCCTGCGCGAAGTCGGCGTCGGTCAGCCAATGCGCGCTTTCGACGACGCGGCGGTGGATCTCGGGAAGCAGCGCGTTGACACCGCCTATGGCCAGAAACGACAGCAGCGCGAACTGCTGCGCGAGGTCGGCCAGCAATGGCACGTTCATCGCTGCATCCGCCAGGCAATCGCGATCGAAAACGGCGCCAGGAATGCCAGCGCCCAGAGCAGCGGAATGCGCAACAGCGCGATGGCGACGAAGGTCAGCGCGGCCATCGCGATCTGCCAAACTACGCCTTTCAGCGGGTGCGCCATCTTGATTCCCACGGCGATCACCAGCCCGGTCGCCGCGGCCGATACGCCATTGGTCGCGCCGCGCACCGCCTCGATCGTGGCGAATTGCGCATACATCGCGGCCAGCGCGAGAACGATCAGGAAGGGCATCAGCATCAGCCCGAGTGACGCAGCCACCGACCCCGAGGGGCCGCGGAAGCGGCTGCCGACGATGATCGAGACATTGACGATGTTCGGGCCCGGCAGAAACTGCGACAGCGACAGCACCTCGATGAATTCGCGCTCAGTGAGCCAGCGGCGCTGCTCGACCAGCATCCGGCGCGCGAACGGCAGCACGCCGCCGAAGCCCTGCATGCCGACGATCAAAAAGCCCAGGAACAGCGCTCGTCGGGAAGGCGGCGATGCGTGCTGACGGGGCGCAGCGGGGGCGGCTGGGACGCTGTTGTCATCGGCCATCGGGAGCTCCGTTCGATCGCATGCCCGCGGCCAGCGCCGCGACCGTCGTGCCGGCTACGGCTTCAGCGCCCGGTACAGGTAGGGCAGGCTTACATTCATCCGGTAATCGACGTCGGAATGATTGTCGTCGTACTCCTCGTAGGTGTGCGCTATGCCGGCCCGGGCCAGGCGCGCCGACAGGATCCGCGTGCCGTAGTGAATGTGGTACTGGTCGCGCCATCCGCAATCGACGTAAATGCCGGCAAGCGATTTGAGGTTGGCCCGATACTTCGCGACCAGATTGATCGGGTCCTGCGCAAGCCACTTCTTCCAGCGCGCGGCGATCAGCTCGCCGGTCTCCAGATTGAACGGCAGGCGGAACCCGAGCGGAGCCTTCGGGTCGGGATCGTAGGTAGCCGCCATGCACAGGTTCATGATCGTGTGTCCTTCCGCGACCGAGAGCTTCTCGGCTTCCCAGATGTGCTCGAGGAAACGCTTGATCCGCCCGTCGTCGCAGCCGTCGGCAAGACGCGCACGCCGTCCTTCGCGCAGCGCGTCGTAGCGGCCGGGCTTGCGCTTGACCAGCCGGAATCGCGCCAGGTCGTTCAGCGTATTCGGCCAATCGTGCCAATAGACGAAATCGAAATACGAATCGCCCGAATGATCGGCGATCGCTCCCCAGTACTGCGCGTACTTCATGCCGTGGATGATCGCGCCGTAGCCGCCGGACGATTTGCCGAAGCAGCCGCGGTGCTC